>JBOFUF010000148.1:0-3182 GCA_051652445.1 Shewanella sp. | reverse complement strand
GTAAAGACATAGTCTACTTCCACAGTCTGTTTTGGCCTGCCATGTTACACGGCTCTGGTTACCGCCAGCCAAACAGCGTCTATGCCCACGGCTATGTGACGGTCAACGGCGCTAAGATGTCAAAATCCAAAGGCACTTTCATCAAGGCGCGAACTTATTTAGATCATTTAGATCCTGAATATTTACGTTACTACTACGCCGCCAAACTCAGCAGCCGTATCGACGATTTAGATTTAAATCTCGAAGATTTCGCCCAGCGCGTGAATTCAGACTTAGTCGGTAAACTGGTGAACTTAGCCTCACGCACCGCAGGTTTTATCACTAAACGTTTCGAGGGCAAGCTAGCGAAAATTAACGACACCACACTGACTGAAACGTTTTTAGCCAAGCAAGAGCTGATTGCCGAATTTTTTGAGTCCCGCGAATACGGCAAAGCAATGCGTGAAATCATGGCGCTGGCGGATATTGCTAACGGTTTTGTCGCCGATGCTGCGCCTTGGCAAATGGTGAAACACGACGATCAACAGGAAGCGGCCCATCAAGTGTGTTCAAACGCCTTGAATCTGTTCCGTATTCTAGTGACATATCTCAAACCGGTATTGCCACGTTTAGCCCAAGATGTGGAAGCCTTCTTCCAGCTACCGCTCACGTGGGATGGATTGAGCCAAGATTTAGCCGGTCATGAAATCACCCCATTCAAGGCCATGATGCAACGTGTTGATCTGGATAAAGTCAATGCCATGGTTGCCGACTCTAAAGATAACTTGCAAGTCACGGCCGATGCACCAAAGACGGCTGCGCCTGAAAAAACCGCTGAAGCGGCGGCAGTGAGCAGTGAGCCGCTGGTTAACGATCCGATCAGTGAGACCATCAACTTTGATGATTTTGCGAAAATCGACCTGCGTATCGCTCGTATCGTGAAAGCTGAGCATGTTGCTGACGCCGACAAATTACTGAAGCTGCAACTTGATATTGGTGGCGAAACCCGCCAAGTGTTTGCAGGGATCAAATCGGCCTATTTGCCAGAAGATCTCGAAGGCAAGTTGACGGTAATGGTGGCGAACTTAGCACCACGTAAGATGCGTTTTGGTATGTCAGAAGGCATGGTGTTGGCCGCGGGCCCTGGTGGCAGTGACCTGTGGATTTTAGAGCCCCATGAAGGCGCACAGCCTGGCATGCGGGTAAAATAGCCACGACGACAGTCACATTGTAAAATATAAGGCCGCTGATGCGGCCTTATATTTTACTTTACCGCTTGGCAAGCTAATCAGGCAACTGATTGACTTTCAAGCTGACACCGACAAACTTACACCGGATTAGTGATATCCACAAAATGGTGCACGAGATCAAACTCGCGGGCCAGATGACGGCCTAAGGCTTGAATACCGAAACGTTCAGTCGCATGATGCCCCGCCGCAAAATAATGGATGCCTTGCTCCACGGCGCAGTGGAAAGTCCGCTCTGATACTTCACCACTGATAAACGCATCCACACCAAGATTTGCCGCAACATCGATATAGTCCTGCGCGCCGCCAGTACACCAAGCTAAATGTTGGATCTTGGCGTCACCATCACCAATATGCAGTGGGACTCTGCCTAACGCATTCTCAAGGGTGTGAGAAAATTCGCTAGCACTGACTGCAAGATCAAGTTTTCCACGCCACAGTAGCCCCTGAGCAACCTCTTCGATGGCTTCTGCATCGACGATCCCAAGCTCTCTGCCCAACATCGCGTTATTACCGAGCATGGGGTGGGCATCTAAGGGTAAGTGATACCCAAACAAACTAATATCATGCTTGAGCAGCGCTTTAATTCGGCGCTGTTTCATGCCGGTGATCACGTCTGGCTCATTCTTCCAAAAAAAGCCGTGATGAACCAAAATCGCATCGGCGTTCAATCGAATCGCTTCATCAATCAAAGCCTGACACGCCGTCACGCCCGTCACTATGGTGCGGATCTCATCTTTGCCTTCAATTTGAAGCCCATTGGGCGCGTAATCTTTAAACGCCGACACATGTAAAAAATCGGCTAAATATTGGCTTAGTTCTATCCGTGTCATTGCATTACCGTCCGTTACTCAAGATGACCATTTACTGAAGATGACAACTTATTTCAAAATGAAACAATCGCTTACATCGCGATATCAACACGTACACCACCTTGCAGATACACCACTCGAACTCTGTCACCTGCGTTAAACGTCATGCCAGCATCGTAATCTTGGATCACCATGACCTGATTACCATCTTCTTGATTGATCATCAGTTCCACCAGCTTAAACGATTGCACGCTAGTACCGCTGCCATAACGGTTACCGAGACCCCCACCAATCAAGGCACCTAAAATCGTCGCCACATCTCGACCCGAACCGCCACCAAATTGATGACCCATCACCCCACCCGCTAAGGCGCCACCGAAGGTTTTCCAACCTTGATTACGATCTTCAATTAACTGGGTTTCGGTGATATTACGTACCGAAGTGATATCGCCATAGAGTACTTTCTCAACAGGCACGGCTTGATTGCGATCATAGCCAGCATTAGCGGGGTTGATGATAAAAGCAAAAATAAACATAAAGCTTGTTAGAGTAGGTTTCCACATATCTGAATTTCCGCTAACTTAATAGTAAGGTCTATAACTAAATCATACTCAATTGTGAAGTCACTGTCTTTCCTGAATCACGAATTTGACGCTTTTCCCTCGCCCGAACTCGCCTTAACCGATCCTAATGGGTTATTGGCTATCGGCGGCGACTTACGTCCTGAACGTTTACTCTTGGCTTACTACAACGGCATTTTTCCTTGGTTTAATTCTGACGATCCCATTCTGTGGTGGTCACCGGATCCCCGCGCCGTGTTTATTCCTGGTGACATTCACATCAGCAGCAGCCTGCGAAAGTCCTTAAAAAAACAATCTTGGCGGATCACGATTAATCAAGCCTTCACCGATGTGATGGCCGGATGCGCGCAGCCAAGGCAAAAACAGAGCGGCACTTGGATCACCCAAGAAATTCAAATGGCCTATCGTGAATTGCATCAGACAGGCCATGCCCACTCCATTGAAGTGTGGGAAGGTGAACGTTTAATAGGGGGACTTTACGGCTTAGCGGTAGGGCAAGTATTTTGCGGCGAATCCATGTTTCACCGTAAAACCAATGCGTCCAAGGCCGCCGTTGCCGCATT
>JBOFUF010000147.1:0-4018 GCA_051652445.1 Shewanella sp. | reverse complement strand
AAGGATTCAGGCATTCTGTGTCATCGCCATTAATCATCCTCTAATGGTTTCATTCCGATTTCGCCGCGGCCTTGAGTGCGGCCACCTCTACCGAAGTTTGCACTGCAGCAGGATTATCTTGGCAGGAAGCTTCTACATATTGGGCATTCAGCCCCGCCTCGTGGTCATCTAAACGCGATTCATCATCTAAATACTCAGGCATAGCGGCAGTAATTTCTGCGCCGAGCAATACTATTATCCACGATAAATACACCCAGACAAAGATGATGGGGATCACGGCTAAAGCACCATAAATCACTTCATAACTTGGAAACTGAGTGACATATAAAGCAAAGGCTTTTTTGCCTAGCTCAAACAAGATCGCGGCCACCATCGCCCCGAATAACGCGTGTAAAAACTTCACCTTTTGATTGGGCACCACCATATATAACAGCAAGAATGCGGCCACGGAAAACAGCATGGGCAAGCGCGATAAAAAAATAGGCTGTATGCCAGAAAATGCTTCGCCTGCAAAAAAGTGCAATGACATCAGATAAGACGAAGCAACCAAACTCGCTCCGACCAGTACAGGACCTAAGGTAAGTATCATCCAATACATTGAAAATGCGAAGATGATGGAGCGCTTCTCTTTAGTGCGCCAAATATTATTGAGCGATTTATCAATGGCGGAAATCAACATAATGGCTACCACGACTAAAGCCGCAATCCCCACGACGGTGCCTTTAGAGGCATTACCCACAAACTCATTGATATACACTTGCACGGTATCGCCAGCGGCGGGTAAAAAGTTTTCGTAAACAAAGCCCTCTATTTGTCCACGAATACCTTCAAACATAGGAAAAGCCGACAGCATAGACATGGTCACCGCCACCAAAGGGACAAGTGACAACAGTGTGACATAGGCTAAGTGTCCGGCGCGGATATTGATCTGATCTTCCACTAAACGCTGCCGCAAATGCAGCAGAAAGTGCCAACTGCCTCGGAATAGAATACGAATTTGTGCCAGTTCAATCTTCTTGATCACGAGTTTCTCTTGATTCTGTTGGTATAGACTCATTATCTTCGTACAATAAACACTTAATTTACAAGCTTAAGGAATGAATTGATGTCTCAACAAGGATCGGGCGGCAATGTACTTGCCGCATTATGCAATGTATTCATCCCTGGTTTAGGGCAGCTACTGCAAGGCCGCATTATGGCTGCACTGTTATTTTTCATCTTCTGGGCCATTTCCGGCGCGTTGACCTTGGTGTTAGTGGGTTGGATTTTACTTCCTATTGCCTATCTCTGGTCTATTATCGATGCGGCGCGCTTTAAGCCTGATTAATTCATTTTACTAAACAATGGAACAACTCATGAAAAGACTGATAGCTTCAGGGCTGATTGCCACAAGCCTCTTACTCAGTGGTTGCCAAAGCGCCTACTACGGCGCAATGGAAAAGGTCGGTTACCATAAACGCGATATTATGGTCGACCGAGTAAAAGATGCGAAAGCCTCTCAAACCAATGCCCAAAAAGAGTTCAGCTCTGCCTTAGAAGAAATGCAAGCACTGCTCAATTACCGTGACGGTAACATAGAAAATGCCTATAACCGGGCCAAAGATGAATACGAATCGGCTCAGAGTGCCGCAGACAATGTCAGTAACCGCATCAATAAAGTCGAAGATGTGGCTGAAGCCTTGTTTGATGAGTGGAAAGCTGAAATTGGTGAGATCAGTAAAGCTAATCTACGCCGTAACAGTGAAGCTAAACTCAAAGAAACTCAACGCTCCTATAAACAATTGATCAAAAGTATGCGCCGTGCTGAATCAAAAATGCCGCCGATACTCACCGCCATGAAAGACAATATGCTGTACCTTAAGCATAACTTGAATGCCAAAGCCATTGGTGCGATCAAAGGCGAATTTGCCAGTCTGCAAACTGATATTTCTGGTCTCATTAAAGAAATGAACGCCTCGATTAGCGAATCAAACACGTTTATTGCTGCACTCGAAAAGTCAAAAAATTGATCGACACGCCACACTGAATACCTAAGCCCTAGTCAACGATATGACTGGGGCTTGGTATGAGTGATGGGATCTGTGCGCGCCATACTGCATTTGTGCAAGACGGGAACATTGAGTTTTGTGAGCCATTGCGCGCTTTAGCGAATTGATAACGCGAATCTTAGACCTGCCGCACAAGCTTACTTATTCTTCAAAAACTTATCTCAAGCTCACCACTCAGAGCCTGTACTTGTAACTTATTAGCTGTATTCATCACTATGACTTTTATCGAATCACTCACCTTGATGCTGGCACTTATGTATCTCGCCAGCCTCAGCTATTGGAGCGGCCAAAAATGGGGCGCTGTCGCCACTCTGATACTCAGTGGCAGTGCGGTGATGATAAGTCTTTATTGGCCTTTGGCTCTCGGACTTGTTATTGCGCTACCACTGGCGCTACTCGGGCATAAATTTGCGCCTGATGCACTCAAGGGTGACATTAAAATCAATACCCTTCGTGCAGGCACTCAACATGTCTTAGCGCTATCGCTCTTGCTGGTTGCCGTGCAATACACCATCAATACCGTACTGCTTAAACAGGGAATCACACCTTGGCTAATGCGCCCTGACGTAGTCGATGCCTTCCTGCCTATTGCGGGCGGCATTGAGCTTAAGGCCATTATCAGCCTCAATTTATGGGATCAAACCCACCCTGCGGCAGCAGTCATGCTAGCGGCGGTATTACTCACTGGTTTACTCTGCAAGCGGGCATTTTGCGGTTGGGCTTGCCCATTAGGTTTGGCGGGGGAGTATCTGTATTCTTTTAGAAAACGCTTTATTAAATCAGAGCTAACACCACCTGCTTGGTTAGATTGGCCACTGAGGATGTTAAAATATCTATTACTGCTCGCACTTTGCTACATCGTCATTGGTATGCCTGCACAATCTATCCCCCATTATCTTGAAGGTAATTATCATAAGATTGCCGACTTGAAGATGGCATGGTTCTTCTTAACACCTGGCCCAATCAC
Source organism: Shewanella sp. (assembly GCA_051652445.1). Taxonomy (GTDB): domain Bacteria; phylum Pseudomonadota; class Gammaproteobacteria; order Enterobacterales; family Shewanellaceae; genus Shewanella. The sequence continues at coordinate 1,003 of JBOFUF010000147.1, read as the reverse complement.
ACTGCTGGTATTGGCATTAATCCTTGCCCTAGGGGCATGGCGTCGTCAGGGATTCTGCCGTTACTTGTGCCCCTATGGCGCTATGCTCGGAATATTAAGCTTTGCGAGCCCATTAAAAATCCGCCGCGATACCCAGCACTGCCTTATCGAAGCCAAAGGAATGAAATGCGACAAGTGTACCCGTGCTTGCCCAGCAAACATCGTAGTGCACACCCAAACCACGGTTCGCAGTGACGAGTGCCAAGCCTGTATGCGCTGTGTCGCCGCCTGCCCTAAATCAGCCGCCCTCGGCCTTAGTCTTAAATCCGGCCACAGACTCGGTCATAAGGGATTGCTCGCATTAATGCTCATCGCATTATTTATCCTACCGTTAGGCGCTTACTTAGCCGGTTTCTGGCATAGCCAAACACCTGACAACATCCGCATGGAATTACTCCAAGCAATAGAGAGAGTGGGGCATTAGCATTTAATATCAACACATACTGCAGATAATGACCCACGTTGATATCTGCATTATTTTCAAACGCATAAGCCATAACATTGATTGCAATTAGGCTACCACAACTCTTTGTCGCAGAGACTATTGCGATACCAATACCCAGACGTGGTTTTGTGTTCCCTCATCTGGAGCAAGCCTTTGCGATCCGGCCGCCAGCCACTGATCCGTTCGTTATTTGACGAATATATTGAGATGTATTCACCCCGAGATGACAGGCTAACTCGTCGATTTAGCGATAACTTTAGTGATAACTTTAGTGATAACTTTAGTGATAACTTTAGTGGCTACGCGGGAAGCCGTGATCAACTTGTCACCAACACCGAAGAATGGCTACGCATGACTGCGCAAGACTTTGCACCAATACCTGACCGCATCCCTATCGAAATGTTAGATCGATCTTTACTAGACCTTTAGCGCTTGTCCGCCAAGCAGATACTGCACTGTATCGTGCAAAATCCGCTGGGCGTAATGGCATACGGGTGATGAATAAAAATGCCCATTCGT
>JBOFUF010000146.1:0-13739 GCA_051652445.1 Shewanella sp. | reverse complement strand
GCAAAATGGGTAAAGCAAACGCAGCGGTTTTGCCGGTACCCGTTTGGGCGCCGGCCATAACATCCTGTTTCGCCAATATGGCAGGAATTGCGTCTAACTGGATAGGCGTTGGCGACTCATAGCCAAGACTCGCTAAGGTGTTCACTAACGTGGCGTTTAAGGATAGTGCACTAAAAGACATTGCGGTTAACCACTGATAATAATGAGCAGAATTTTAGCAGACACAACCCCATGCGACTAGCGCGAGTCCTATTGTTATACCCAAGCTACCTGAAGATTCGAGTTTCAGAGCGCCTAGGGTGCTTCAATTCGAGGCGCATCAATGACAGCCTTAGCGATCGCGGCATTGTTAGTATCGAAGAGAATGTCTCAGCAAAAAACAGACATCAACAATAACAGAGTATTAATTGACAAAAAAGCTATCTTATTGTCTACAATGGAAATAATAAGGCTGAAAAACCAAGGATATTTATGCCCACTGACGTCGTATCAAGCCAAGCTACCCTACTCAACAGTCAACAACTGTATCGCATTTGCGAACTCGACCAATTAAGCACAGATTGCCATTCCACAGCTGAACTCACCCCACTTGACGATATTGTTGGCCAAGAACGCGCCCAGCAAGCGGTTGAGTTTGCCATGGGGATTAAAGAAAAGGGTTACAATATCTATGCCATAGGCCAGAACGGCCTCGGTAAGCGGACCATGATGCTGCGATACCTTAGCCGTCACGAGCCAAGTGACCATACCCTGTACGATTGGTGCTATGTGGTTAATTTCGATGATACCCGCTGTCCTAAAGTACTAAAACTAACGGCAGGTACTGGGCTTGAATTCAAAAAAGCCGTCGAGAAATTAATGCTAAAACTGGTTAAAGCACTGCCTTTAGCTTTTGATAATGAAATGTATTATGCCAGGACTGAAAAGCTCAAAAACCAATTGTCACAGAAACAAGAAGTCGCACTCACTGAATTAACCGAAGAAGCGAAACAAAAAGGCATCAGCCTCAGTTTAACCATGCAGGGCGACTATCAAATGGTCGCGCTCAAGGGTGAAGAGCCCCATGACGAGGCTTCATTCGAAGCATTGACAGAGGCTGAACGTAATCAATTTGAAAGCAATATTAATGGCCTAGAAGTTAAATTGCGCGGTATTATTCGCCAAATTACTGAATGGGAAGAAGAATTCAGTGATAAGCAACAAGAACACGACGAGCAAGTCGCCAAAGACGTGTTAATCCACTTTATTAAGCCACTCAAAGATAAGTTTAAACACCAACCTGAAGCGCGCGCTTTCTTAACCGGTATGCAGACAGATATCTTAGACAATTTGGATATCTTTTTAGAAGAAAGTGAAGAACAACTGGGCTTAGCCTATGCTTCCCTTGAAAAAAAAATGCCCCGCCGCTACCAAGTTAACGTTTTGGTTGCCCAAGGGATGCAGAAATTCCCCATTGTCGTTGAAGAAAGCCCAAGTTATCACAGCCTATTTGGCTATGTGGAGAACGCCACCTTTAGGGGGACAGTATTCACCGACTTCTCACTTATCCGCTCCGGCAGTCTGCACAAAGCTAACGGCGGCGTATTATTGATGGACGCTGCAAAAGTGTTAGAACGGCCTTACGTGTGGGATGGGTTAAAACGTGCTCTGCGTTCACGCAAACTCGATTTAAGCTCGCTCGAGCGGGAAGTGTCACTGTCGGGCACGATTTCATTGGCGCCAGAGCCTATCCCCTTAGATGTCAAAATCATCCTATTTGGCGATCACGAAACTTATCAGCTGTTACAGCACTATGATCCTGACTTCAGTGAATTATTCCGTGTTACCGCCGACTTTGAAGATACGATGGACAGAACCCCACTTTCAGAGGCGCACTATGCCCGCTTTATTTCGAGCATCGTTCACGACAACAACATGCTGCATTGCGACCGTGCCGCAATAGCACGCATCATCGAATACAGCTCGCGGGAAGCCGAGGATCAGCAAAAGCTGTCGCTACACTCGGCCAATATTGCCAACCTACTGCGAGAATCAAACTACTGCGCAAAATTGGCGGACAGCCAGTACATTTTAGCAACACACGTCGAACAAGCACTGCGAAATCAACAGCAAAGAGTATCACGGTTGCGCGACAATATAATGCAGAGCTTTACCAACGGCACGACATTGATCAGCACTCAAGGCAAAGTAGTTGGCCAAATCAATGCCTTATCGGTAATATCAACCTCAGATCATCAGTTTGGTATGCCCACTCGCATCACAGCAACCACTGCCTTTGGTAAGGGTGAAGTGATGGATATCGAGCACAGAGTCAAACTTGGGGGCCGAATTCACTCTAAGGGCGTGTTGATCTTAACCGCTTATTTAGCCTCAGTGTTAGGTAAGACGGCGCACATCCCGCTCACCACTTACCTCACCTTCGAGCAATCTTACAGCGGAGTGGACGGCGACAGCGCCTCAATGGCCGAATGCTGCGCCATTATCTCGGCAATTAGCGAGCAAGCCATTAGGCAAGATATTGCGATCACAGGTTCAATGAACCAATTTGGCGAGGCGCAGCCTATTGGCGGCGTCAATGAAAAAATTGAAGGCTTCTTCGATGTCTGCAAAATCAAAGGCCGTACGCCGGAACAAGGGGTGATTATTCCGGCCTCGAACATGGCCAACCTTATGCTGCGTAAAGACATTGTCGATGCAGTGGCACAGGGAGCATTCCATATTTGGGCCATTACCCATGTGACTCAAGCCATGACGTTACTGCTCGGTAAAACCGCAGGAAGTTTGCCGCAAACCGCCACGCCTAGCCAAGGGCAATATTCCCCCGAGAGCATTTTCGGCATCGCTCAGCAAAAACTCACCGCGCTACGTTCCTTGAGTCAAGCCGATTAAAAAGAGATCAAAGATAAAACAAAAGGGTTAGCAAATGCTAACCCTTTATTTATTCAGTGCTTAAGTGAAATTACACTCAACTTGTCAGCATATCATCGCGATAAGAAACAAGTTCAACCCCATCACAAACGCAAGCAACATAGTCTGGGTTGGCAATGAATGGACGACCACGAGCAATCAAGTCGAACTTATTCGCTGCAATTGCCTCACTGGCAGTTTCCGCGCAGCAGCACATCAGCACATCAGCACATCAGCACATCAGCACATCAGCACCATCGAAAATGAGTGGATAGCGAGTAAGATATCGCAGTATTCGCGTTATGCTATTAAGTACTTTTTGAGAATGATGTTATTGAAGTCGATAAAAATCAATGCTCATTATTCGCCCCAAGATTGACAATGATTTTAAGTTTCAACCTATATTGATTTGTGCAAAAACCCGTTCACCTAATGAGTTCAATATCTTACATTCACCTTCTAGTACAGCAATGATCGATTTTCCCTTACGAAAACTTGCCGGTATAATTACACGCCCAGCCTCACTCAATGGCAACCCACCCAGTACAGCATTGTGCATAATTAACCCTACGGGTGCGTCATAATATAAAATAGTTACCGTTGCTTGATTTTCTTGCATCGCATTAAACTCACATTAGGCAGCATCGGCTGCGTTATCGTTACATAGCAAGAGAGATATGTTCTCAATACGCCAACAGGCTTGAATGATGTATGACAAACAAAGTCAAAAACTTAAATTCACACTCACTATAGCGTTTAAATGCTGCATTTGTATGTAGTATTGTTACAAACCGTACCCTAAGAGCTATTTAAGCACTTCGGCAAAAAGATGCCAATCTATTTCTATTACGTTAATGAATTAGGTGGCAATATTTACATTTGCAGTGCAAATAAAATATATTTTTATGCGTCATTTAAATTATGACGACCTAATTCTGGCTTATCAATCATTCATTTAGCCTTAAATTCCACTCGACATCCGCCCCAATATTTACCTTTGACAAAAATGGGCACAGACAAGTTGTGCATCATTTCGCCCATATCACGTTTGTTAAATTGCAAGAGCACAGGCTCATTATGGACTCCATAGCGGATCCCTGCCGGATCCTTAAAAAGCGGTACTGTCATGTTGCGGTTGAGTCGTTAGCTATCGATTGTTTGTTAGGATTAAACAAATCCTCCTCCCTAAAACTGTCACTGGCTAAACCTTTTGTTAATTTGTCAGCACACGCTTTAGTCGCGGCATTTGCTGATGTCATTAGTGGTATTGTTTAAACGAACGCTCTATATCACCTAGCCCATGGCCGTTTGCGCCACTGAGCCGAAATACACAGCACTCTAATTGCAGCAAACTCTAGAAGGCTAACGATGATAAATATCAATATTTATAGCCTATTCCTATGAATAAGTTAGATTGTTTTTCTCTGCACATCGATAACATAGCGATTAACTTACATCAACAGCCTAGCGACGGTATGGCATTAGACATGAGTATTAATCTAGCGCCATTTAGCCTTCGTCCCCTAAAAACCAAAGGTCTTTAAGAAAACAACTTTGCCCTGAAATGCGTACCGTGTCGCCTTATCAGTAATAAATCCCTAAAGGACGACTGCACTTATGTGCAGAAAACTGCTAATATCGGCACAATTTTTTTGAGCTAACGAGATCAAGATGGGCAGAGCATACCAAAACAAAAAAGAATCCATGGCGAAAACCGCCGGTCAAAAAACCCGCATTTATTCACGCTATGGTAAAGAGATTTACGTTTGTGCCAAACAGGGTGGTGTAGAGCCTGACGGTAATTTATCACTACGCCGTTTGATCGAACGCGCGAAAAAAGATCAAGTCCCAGCCCACGTTATCGAACGGGCGATTGAGAAAGCCAGAGGCGGTGGCGGTGAAGATTACGATACCGCTCGTTATGAAGGGTTTGGCCCTGGTAACTGCATGGTGATTGTTGACTGCTTAACCGACAACGTGAAACGTACCTTTACTGAAGTGCGTCAAGCCTTCGTCAAAAACGATGCCAAACTCGGCGGGCCAGGAACAGTCGGCCATATGTTTGATCATCAAGCTGTATTTGTGTTTGCAGGCGAAGATGAGGATGCCATTTTAGAACTACTGATGATGGCTGATGTTGATGTTAGCGATGTCGAGCTTGAAGATGGCTTAATCACAGTATACGCACCACACACAGAGTACTTTAAAGTTAAAATGGCACTCACAGAGGCGATACCTGAAGTTAACTTTGAATTCGACAACATCACCTTCGTACCACAGGATATGACTAAAGTTGAAGGTGAAGATGTAGCCATGTTTGAAAAGTTTATTGCTGCATTAGAAGATTGTGACGACGTACAAAACGTCTATCACAATGCGGAAATTGAAGACTAAATACGGCTTTTGCCTAACACTAAAACGCAGCCCTTAGCTGCGTTTTTTGTTTATAGCTAAAAATATTAAGCGTTAATGAAACCACCGTGAAACCCTAACGGCAATACCCTGTTCATTTGAGCAGAAGCGATAGGGCCCGCAATCATATGACTAACACCAAACAAAGATTGAGCAAACTGACCATTGTGATAATCGAGCTAAGTCATTCGCAAATAAGCTTCATGCTACCCAATGGTAGGCACTCATTCTTGCATGGGCCTTTTTAATCCATCCTTTTTCAAGGGATCACAGCCAACAAAAAAGGGCCATTTTAGACCCTTTTTTGTGCTCATCTAAAACGATGAGTAATAGCTAACGCCTAACGAAGATCCATCTCTTGGATAATTTCATGGGCAATCGCTGGGGTTGTGCAGGTCGGGGTTTCATGTAAATCAGCTTTTAGCTGACCTTTACGATGCTTAAGTGCAGCATCTAATTTTTTCGATGCCGCCTTAATTGCTGGGTACATAACCTCATCGGTACCCGAAGCGGAAATACGACTGCCTTCATAATTGGTTCTAAGTTCAACCTGATACTCGCCATGCTCTTTCGCAATAATAACATCCAGCGCAATCAGAGAGGGGAAATGGGTGGCGATTTTTGCAAATTTCTCGTTAACATCTTCTCTAATAGAATCAGTAACATCAACGTGGTGACCAGAAATATTTATTTTCATAGATTGTCCCTTTTAGTGTCATTACTTTTATATTTGCTTCACTTATAGAGCTTGGGGCATGCAAGATAAAACACAAGGGGTATGGGTAAATATTTCGCCCAACCCAGGCATTAGCATTGTCTAAATGTGACCTTCATCAGCAATTTAGCAAGAAAATCACCAGAACAACAGGAATACTCATCCACAACATCGCCGTCGCAGTATGATTAAAGCCAACACCAGTGCCTAGTTTACAGAGAAATAAGCTGCCAAGTGGTTAATCATGCTACCTATTTCGGCATTTAAAAAACCTATAAGATCAAATAAAACAAATCACGAGAGCGACACCTCCGCAATATTCGGTATGTTAAATCAATCGTCCAAGATCACATATTTACGCAATAACCTAAATGATATCGTTTATCATTTGCATTGGGTGCGTTATACTTTTCGACGCTAACGACTTGCAATTTTAGAAATGCATTCGATGTTAAGCCTCGTTTTCTGGCGTTAAGCAAAAACGTTCAAGCTGACTTTGCAAAATGAATGCTCGTGGATAGCCCTAGCAGACCTAAATTAATTCGAAATGAGAAGTGGCACTTATATGTCTAATACACCCGCGTTTGAAACCTCAACGCAATTTCCTACCACTCACATGCGCTCCTTCTCGCTGATTTTTCGGGGAATAGTGCAATGGTTTAAGCAAGAGCAATCGCAGTTTGCCTTCAAAGTCTTTGCCCGTGCGAGTGCCGCTCTATTGGCAGGTTATGTTGCGGCAGCGACCTTGGCTTGCCTGCTGACATTAGTGCTACCTATGCCGCGCTTCGAAAGCACGATAACGGCCAATATGTTAGCTTTCCTGTTTTATGCCATTACTATTATTTACGCCTTTTGTGTACGAAAAACCTGGCATGCGTGGCGAGATTTGGGCTTAGTCAGTCTGCTATGTTTTGGATTGATCAAGGTATGTGGGCAATAAGATGAAAGAGACCTTTTTTAGAACTTTATCTTGGCTACATACCTGGGCAGGCTTGCTGGTATGTTGGGTATTATTGTTGATCTTTTTTGCGGGTAGCTTGAGCTATTTTCGCCATGAGATTAGCCTTTGGAATGAACCCGAATTACACAAAGGGGTTTATCAAGACTACCGAGCCGATACCCTCGAAAACCAATTAGATAAAAGTCAACGTTACCTAGAAGCGCATTCGCCAGCAACAGCGCAGCGCTGGATGATAGGTTTTCCAACTGAGCGAACCCCCTTTCAAAGCGTTAGCTGGCAACTGCCACCAGAAAAAGGTCAGCGTCGTGGCAAGACTGAAGAACATGTCGCCTTAGCAGATGGCAGCGGCATGATCTCAGAAGTGCGTGAGAGTCGCGGCGGTAATTTCTTCTATCGTCTGCACTTTGACCTGCACTATATGCCCGCGATTACAGCGCGTTATATCGTCGGCGTTTGCACTATGTTTATGCTGATCGCTCTTATCAGTGGCATAGTGATCCACAAACGGATTTTCAAAGATTTATTCAGTTTTAGACGGGATAAAGGCGCTCGCTCTTGGCTAGACGCGCACAATGTGAGCTCTGTCATCGCCCTGCCCTACCATTTGATGATCACTTATACAGGGCTTATTACCCTAATGCTTATCTATATCCCATGGACGGTTAATACCGCCTATTCGGGTGATAACCAAGCTTTTTTAACAGAACTTAATCCCACAAAACAAACTGAAAAAGCCGCGGGGATTAGTGCGCCACAGGTGCAACTGAGCCAATTACTACCTCAAGTGAAAGCCGCGTGGGGCGATGCGCCAATTAAACAAGTGAAGGTTTCAAATCCCAAAGATCAAAATAGCCAAGTGACCTTTTACCAAAACACAGGTAAAGAGGTGACCGATGAAGCCCGCATTTTGATATTCAACGGGGTAAATGGTGAGCTTAAATATGCCAGCCCACACGAAGCCTCAGCAGCCTTCGCGACCTACGATACTATGATGTCGTTGCACACGGCACGTTTTGCCGCTCCGCTGCTAAGAGTGTTATTTTTTTGCTGCGGTTTATTAGGCTGCGCTATGGTTGCGACAGGCACGTTAATGTGGGCCATTCGTCTACGTCAGAAACAGCAAAAAACAATCGATAAAGGCAAAAAACCAAGCATTGGATTACGTTTGGTTGAAGGGTTAAACTTCATGTTTATCTTAGGATTACCCTTAGGCACTGTAGCCTTTTTTTACGCCAATCGTCTCTTATCGACACGTTTTGCAAGCCGCTCTGAATGGGAAGTTCACAGTTTCTTTATCGCGTTAGCGGTAATGGGAGTTTGGGCTTTCTTGGGTCGTACGCGTCGCCAGTGGCAAACGGCATTACGACTTATAGGCAGTTTGTGCTGTGCACTGCCCGTGCTCAATGCCTTCACATCACCAAGCAATATCATCGACAATATCCAATCCCATCAATGGGCATTAGTGGGATTTGACGTGCTCGCAGTGCTACTGGGTGGCGCCATGCTAGTTGCCAGTAAAAGAGTGACTTTGATTGCTAAGGCCCGCACTAAACGCCCAACAAAAGCAAATAATGCACGCAGAAGCGAATCCCAAACACCCCTTGCCAGCGACCTTAGCTCGTCATCTTTATTGGAGAAAGCTAAATTATGATGCCACAACTTATCCCCGTACTTGGGATCTTAGGCTTGAGTTATCTCTCACTCGCCCTATTCGCTTTAGCTAAATTTGGTCACTTCAAGGATGTGTTCAATCGTCCACCAGCACAATGGCAAAGTCATCTATTAACAGTATTTGCTTGGTTACTACTGGCATTTAGCTTAAATGCCTGCACGAGTCATCAAGGTTGGGCCTATGGTAGCATTTTGTTTATGGGGATTATTTCTCTCGCTGCAATGCTGGTGATCCTTACGTTAAGCTATAGCCCGCGCCATTTACCGATAGGAATCGTCACTGGCAGCGTGCTCACTGGCACTCTATTACTGAGTGCAGGAATCTAATGTCCAGCGAACACTGGCATGACGATCATGGCTAAGTGAGCACCGCTAGGCTATAGTGCCCAGATGTCCTTAAAAGAGGAGAAAATAATGGGTTTTAACTCAACAGTTAACTGGCAAACCTCACCCGCTGAAGAAGGCGAATTTTGCCGAGACCACAGTATTACCTTTGGCAGTGGCCAGACGATTCAAGCCTCGTCGGCACCGGAATACAAAGGCAATAGTCAAAATGTCAATCCAGAGGAAAGCCTGTTGGCTGCATTATCCTCATGCCATATGTTGACCTTTCTCGCAATTGCGCATCTTAAGCGCTTACCTGTGACCTCCTATGTGGATAATGCCACTGCAGAGCTGGGTAAAAACGACGCGGGCAAGTTGGCCGTGACTAAGATGGTGCTCAATCCTAGGGTCATTTTCGCTGAAGGGGTTGAAGTCAGCCAAGAGACCCTTGAGAAGATTCACGAGAAAGCGCATGCAAATTGCTTTATCGCCAATAGTTTAGCAACCGATATTCAAATCAAATTTTAACATATTCAATGATCACTACAGCCCGTTTATGTTATCCCTAGGCGGGCTTTTTATCATTGCGCGGTTAATCATGGTACAACCCGAGCTGTGCGAGTAGACCATAGCGCAAATCCTATAGATGAGCTCAACTTATTGACCTTAAAAGATGCCGGACTACGCACAAATCAGTCAAGAATATGAAAGAAGAGGTATAAAAATGGGTGTTGTCTCGGGAACCAAGAGACAACACCCTAACTTTGTACGCGAACATGCTAGCCCAGATACCTTAAATTTCGGTTAAATACTGAATTTAAATATCAAGATAGTGGACTATTCAGTGTAAGGACAGGGTAAAACGTTTGTGCACAAGAGAGTGGGCTTAAGTGGGTAAGATCTAATGCGGATTGGTATTAGTGAATATACCCAAGCTACCTGATGAGTCGAGTTACAAAGCCCTAGAGATCTTCAATTCAAGGCGCATCAGTCAAAGAGTGTCGGCCACCATTTAAATTGATGCAACACCGAAGTGGAGTGCCCTAGGCGCTCCGTTCCGGCGGCTGATGTTAATCACGGGGTAACGCACTTTATGCCGTGTTGGTTATCCTTGAGATCTAAGTGCATATAATATCTCACCGCTAAGCGAGTCTAACGAAGGTAAGATTCGCTTAAGCAACAGACTCATTAAGCGAGTATTTTAAACAAATGCATTTTTAGTGCATCAAAATCAGCGGCTAATTCGGCCGATAAAATAAGTTTATTCGCTACAGCTTCAAGCTCGGGCGGCAGCGGTAAGTTAAGTGTTAACTCTCTATCGACCACGTCCTTAAACTTAGCCGGATGCGCCGTCCCCAAGAAGATACCCACTTCATCGGAGGCTAAGGTTAATGTCAAGGCCTTAGCCGCAATCGCCGCATGGGGCTCAGACACATAACCTTGAGCGTGTAATTCGGCTAATGCCTGTGACGTTTGCTCCTCAGATAAACGGATCCCCACTAAGTCACTCAGCGGCCAAGCTAATTGCTCACAAATAGCTTCCACTCGCGGCCAGTTACTTGGCTCACTCACATCCATGGCATTAGACATCGTCGCTTGAGTAAGATTGGGCTGCCATTGACCATTGTCTAAATAACGCGGCACAGTATCGTTGGCATTGGTGGCGGCAATAAAGCGTTTAACCGGTAATCCCATCGCTTTGGCAAATAAACCGGCGGTGAGGTTGCCAAAGTTACCACTTGGCACTGAAATCACAGGATCAGCTTCATGGCGTTGTTTAGACTGGGCAACCGCTTCAAAGTAATAGCAACTTTGCGCGAGTAAGCGGCTGATGTTGATAGAATTTGCCGAGTTTAAACTCAAACCATCGCGGACTTCTGGATCATCAAAGGCGCATTTCACCAGATCTTGGCAAGCATCAAAATCGGACGATACGGCGACTGTGTGGATATTCTTGCCCAAAGTGGTGAACATCTTTTCCTGTAGCTCACTGATCTTGCCCTTAGGATAGAGCACCACCACATTGACTTTTTCAAGCCCATAAAAGGCATCGGCCACCGCGGCGCCGGTGTCACCCGAGGTTGCAGTCAAAATGGTTAAGCGGGTATCGCCGACAAAGGCATTGACACATTGCGCCATAAAACGTGCACCAAAATCTTTAAATGCCAATGTAGGGCCGTGGAATAACTCAAGGCAGGCACGCTGCTCATCGACGGCAACCAAAGGTAACTCGAAGTTAAAGGCACGTTCAACCAGGTCATCAACCGCATCTTGCCCTAGTTCAGAGGCAAGCCATGCACCGAGCACTTTTTTACTGCGCTCAACAAATGGCAACGCCAGCAGCCCTTCAATATCGTCTAATACGGGTATTTGACTAGGAAAGAATAGACCTCTGTCCTTGCCTAAACCCAATTGCACCGCTTCTTTAAAGCTCACTTTCTGCGAAGGGTGTTTTAAATTATATAGTTCCATGCTCACTCAACCTGTTGATGCTAAGCCTTAAATGCCAATTCTTGATGCATATTCTTTATACACCATGGTGATATTTAGCCTTAATACTTAGCCTTGATACTAAAAATATGGATTAATCAACCCTACGCGTACCTTGCTCATCGAGGCGACACACGTGGGCAAAGCCACCCGCTTCGATTAAATAATGCTGCTCTAACCAGGCTTTAGCTGCATTTGCCGTGGCTAAATCATCGGTTATCGAAAACAGCGTTGGGCCACTGCCCGAAATTCCCGTAGTCAACATACCTAAATCGGCTAAAGCAACTCTAGCCTTGTCGTAACCCGGAATGGCGGCTGCGCGATAGGGCTCGGCTAACACATCCTTTAATACGCTGATCGCAAGCTTGGCATTCTGCTGGTAAGACGCATGCACAAAGGCGCTTAAATAACGACCAAAATCAATTGTGACACTTTTATCATATTGATCGGGCATGAGTTTACGCATCATCGCCGTTGAGAGTGAAATCCCAGGATAGGCCACCACCCAATACCATTCTTTAAAGCTGGGTATGGCTTCACAAACTGCGCCCGGCACATTGAGCATCAGTTGCATGCCGCCCAAATAACAGGGAGCGACGTTGTCATAGTGCACGCTGCCGCTGATCTTCCCTTCAAACTCGCCCATCAGTTCTAGCAGTGCTTGCTCGTTATAGGGTTGGTCAAAATGTTCATTCAAGGCATATAACGCCGCCACGACAGAGCTGGCACTCGAACCCAAGCCACTGCCAACGGGCAGGTTCTTTTCCAGTGTGAGTACCACGCCTTTATCTGTTTTACCAAGCGCTTCTAGACACTCCTGACTCAGGGCGGATAAGAAGAATTCGGCACATTGGTACACAATATTGTCTTGCGGATTATCAGGCAGTTTATGGGCCCAAGCGCCAGTCAGCACAAGACTCACACCCGACTTTGCTGCTGCAATCGTCACTCTATCACCGAGTAAACTGCCATCAATCGGCGCCAATGCTGCGCCCAGTAAATCAAAGCCGACGCCCACATTCCCCATAGAGGCCGGAGCGTAAACAGTCAAACTCATACACTCACCTCACGAGTCCAATTCAAGGTTCTTAATACATCGGCAAAGGCGCCTGCTGCGGTCACTGCGGTTCCCGCGCCATAACCACGCAGTACAAAGGGAATGGGCTGATAATAACGGCTATAGAATGCCAAGGCATTTTCGCCGCCTTTAACGCTATAAAGGGGATCCAGTGCATCGACTTCGGCGATGCGCACACGACACACTCCCTCCTCAATTTGCCCCACATAACGCAGCACTTTACCTTGGGCTTTGGCCTGCGCCACTTTTGCGGCAATTGCGGCATCAACTTGCGGTAATCGTGCCATAAAACTTTCAACATCACCTGAATCATCAAACTCGGCTGGCAATACAGATTCAACCTGCACATCACTGAGTTCAAGCTTTAGTCCCACTTCACGGGCAAGAATGAGCACCTTACGCGCCACATCCATACCACTCAAATCATCACGGGGATCGGGCTCAGTAAAACATTTTTCTCGGGCAAGACCTGTCGCCTGCGAAAGTGTCATACCTTCATCGAGCATGCCGAAAATAAAGGATAATGATCCCGATAAAATACCGTTAAATTTATGCAGTTTATCACCTGCAAATAACAGTTTTTTTAGGTTATCAATAACCGGTAAACCGGCGCCAACGGTGGTTTCGTATAAGAATTGGCGACGCTGTTTTAATGCCGTTTGGCGCAGTGCTTGGTAATAAGCATAATCGCGAGTGTTGGACTTTTTGTTTGGCGTAACCACATGCAAACCAGAGTTCATCACATCCAAATATAGGTTCGACACTTGCTCGCTCGACGTGCAGTCCACCAGCACAGGATTAAGCAATTGTTGCTCTTTCACCCATGCGAGTAACGCGGGGATATCGCAGGCCTGCTGGCTATCGTTAAGCAAGCTAGACCAGTTGCTTAAATCGATACCTGCACTGTCGAGTAACATTTTGTTCGAATTCACTATGCCGCAAACACGGATACTGATGTGCTGCTCTTTGAGCATGGCGGACTGTTGCTTTATCTGCTCAAGCAAACCTGCACCCACATTGCCGCAACCCACTAAAAACACATCGACATATTGCTGTACATCGAAAAAGCCTTGATGACAAGCCGCCACCGCATGCTTGGTCTTACGCTGCTCGATTACAGTCGAAATCGACCGTTCGGACGAACCTTGGGCGATGGCGATAATGTTCACGCTTGCCTGTGC
>JBOFUF010000145.1:0-2557 GCA_051652445.1 Shewanella sp. | reverse complement strand
GCAAACTACAGGGAAGTAGTTTGCAATTTCGGTTTGCTCTTCAAAAGGAGGTATCTTCTATTCAAGTGGGTAAATCTTAGTTCAACTAATTACAGGTTGCGCTGTAGAAGATGAATCTTCTCGCAAGTTGGTCGCACTTAATAACCAGAAAATGAAGCCGAATTCAACTCCGAAGTGCGACACTCGACAATTAAGCAGCTAATTGATGGCGAAAATGATAACAAGTAATCCCGCTTTCTAAGCAGAATAAGTCCCTAGATCTCAGATCAATGATGTAACCTGAGATGGGTTTAATCAGCCATAACGGCACGCACATTACATACCGCGTTCGTGATGTGCTGCTGCGGCTTATTGCTGAAATATAGAGGTTTTCCATTATTTAGTGTCATCGGCGAGCGCTGAATTTTACTTTAAACCCTCGCGCCCGATGACTCCTCTTCGGATCCCCTGGCACTGCCAACGCGTTTATTGCTGAGGATTAACGGCCGACAACGGGCAACACTAACTTAGCTTCCGCTACGCGCATTGTGCAACTGGGCAGGTTTTTCCCTCGATAATTTCGACAGCCCCAGAATGAACCATATGGCCCCTCTTTTAACAACATATCACCGCCGCAGAGGCGACAAAGTGGCGCGATATGGCCGCATACCTCATTCAAACACACCTTAAAACCAGTAAAACGTTTACGGGTCATCGGGCTACCACAACGCTCACACCCCTCCTCTTTATGGTCGCATAAGGGAAAGTGAGAACATGAAAAAAACGACTTAACCTTGCCAACTCTTAGTTTCAACGTGCCAGTCGTACAGCGAACACAACTGATGTCTTCGAAAATTTGCTGTACTAAAGAGGTGTTAAATTCCTCTTGCTCGATGGCATAGTTTTCTTTCAGCAGTTCGACCACAAATGGGCTCGCATCCGTCATATCGGCAAGGACATATACACGATGCTTTGCACGGGTTAAGGCCACATAAAATAAGCGCCGTTCCTCTGCACATTCAAATGCCTCAGCCTTAGGTAAAAAAGCATCCAGTATTGGGGGGGTGACTTTCATCGACGGAAAGCCATGTTTGCCCGTTTGCATCCCCATGATCACCCCATAATCCGCCTCTTTTCCTTTTGAGGCATGAAAAGACTGACACTCAATTGTCAGCGTTGGGTATTGTCTATTTAACTGTTTTAATTCAACGTTATCGGGTAGCTGGAACCAGAATCGTGCAAGCAGATACACGACAGGCTGGCTTTTGAGTTCATCTTCAACCTTTGCAACCTTTGCAACCCGCTGACTAATCGCATTTAAAGCCTGTTCAAGTGCATTAGGGCTTGATTCATCTTTAGTTGCTGGCTCTTGCTCGCCTCGTCGTATCAATGACACCGTGGGGTAATCAACCTGAGATAGGGAACGAATATCTTTTTTGAGTTGCACAGGGTTCTTCATCACAAACTGGGTCGCGACATCGCCAATACCACTGTTGAATCTGAACGTCTGATCTAAGTACGTTTTAGCAGTCGGGCCGAAATACTCACTAAACTGAGTGGTTAAACTGACGTCTGCTCCGCTAAAACGATAGATTGCCTGCCAATCATCACCAACGCAAAACAGCGATGCTTTGGGTTTGCCCCCAGGTAAGCAGGAGTCCCTTAGCGCTTTAACTAACCGAGCTCTGGGCTCTGAGATATCTTGAAACTCATCGACCATAATATAGCGCCACGGACTAATGAACTGCCCATGTTGAAGATAGCTCAGTGCTTTGCCTATCATATCCTCAAAATCGATATAACCTAAGGCTGACAAATGTTGCTGGTAACGACTTAATATCGGCTCGAGTAACTCGAATGCTTTACGGGTCTGCTTTGCATCGGCGGCATGGCTAAATATCGTCTCCAACCCGTGACTATCCAGACAGGCTGATTTATACAAACCAATCAGCTTACTGAACAATTTGGCTAACTCAGTAACACGACCAAGTTCATTCAGTGTCGCGAGTATTGCGTCATCAGGTAAAGGCGACACCTTGATATCTAACCCATGAATGGCATGTTCAAGCTGATGAATAAGCTGACCATTTTTATGCTGATAGTAAAACAGTTCAAGACAAACTGTTTTATGCTTTTTGTGCAATTGGCGCTTCCACGCCATCGACTCCAAATATTGCTGATTGTCGATATAAGGGGCTGTGCTGTCATCTTCGTCGGTGCCGTAATACTCGATATAAGCACCGTAGTCAGGTAAGTAGAAGTCCGGTTGATACTGACGAAAGTCAACACTGCTGGCATCATGTTCATACTTAGCTTCATATTTGTATTCAATGCCATTAGTGAACAACCAGTTGGCTATGTATAGCTCACCAAAGCTTTTTACTCGCTCCCCCTTGAGGGTGCGAATATCATTGTCATTGAGGTATTGGAAATACTCACCCTGAGAGTCGAAATCAAAAGGGCTCTTTTCAACATAATAGTATTGACTGAAGTACTCAAACAGCGCTGTACGATAGGCCTCAGCTTCAATCAACGTTTCTAGGGTGCCTTGTACCCATCTCTCTTTAGCTTTTTCATC
>JBOFUF010000144.1:0-2376 GCA_051652445.1 Shewanella sp. | reverse complement strand
GCACAAAGCCCCATGGTGACTTCATATAAACGCGGATTACGATAAGCCCCCGTTAAAAAGTCGATGGCTTCTTTCACTTCAACCGCGTTACCGGCACAGGATGCCAGCACTTGATTCATATCGGTAAGCAACGCTGTCGTTTTCGTGCCTGCGCCATTAGCAACGGCGGCAATACTGCGAGCTAATTCTTCCGATGCCTCATAGGTTGGCATAAAAGCACCACTACCCACTTTGACATCCATCGCCAGCGCATCTAAATTACAGGCTAATTTTTTAGACAGAATCGATGCTGTGATGAGGGAAATGGATTCAACGGTAGCGGTATTATCGCGGATAGAATAGAAACGTTTATCGGCAGGAACGAGATCGCCTGTTTGGCCGATAATCGCCACCCCGACGTCTTTAACCACTTTACGGAACAATTCACTTGATGGCTCAGTTTGATAACCTGGAATAGCATCAAACTTATCGAGCGTGCCGCCCGTATGACCTAGGCCGCGCCCAGAAATCATCGGCACATAACCGCCACACGCGGCAGCCATAGGGCCAAGCATAAGGCTAATCACATCGCCCACACCGCCAGTGCTGTGCTTGTCGATCACAGGGCCATTGAGCCCCAATGATTGCCAATTAAGCACAGTGCCGGAATCACGCATCGCGATGGTTAACGCAATGCGCTCATCCATATTCATGTCATTAAAGTATACGGCCATGCCAAACGCAGCGATCTGACCTTCCGATACTGAGTGACTGGTGATGCCCTTTACAAAGAACTGAATTTCTTGTGAACTTAACGCTAAACCATTACGTTTTTTACGAATAATTTCTTGAGCTAGAAACATGATACTGCCTCTAAGATAGCCACCAAACTGGCAAGCTCAGTAGGTATCTCTGTAATGAAGCATCAAGACTGTAGCAATATGAATAGATTACGCTATCGAAGCCTTGATGCTTACAACTAGATTTAGGTCACACTCAGTAAACGGTTACCGCGGTCTGCGGTGATTAATAACCCTGGGTAGGCTTAGGTGCATCGGCCAATTCCAGCGTATGTAATAAGCTATTGAGTAGGCTTGAAGCGCCAAATCTGAAGGTACGAGGCGAAACCCAGTCAGCACCTAAAATGCGTTCAGCAACACCGAGAAACTCAGCGGCTTGGGCAGCGTCACGCACACCACCGGCAGGCTTGAAGCCGACTTGGGTATTCTTTTCGCTGATCACGGTTAACATAATTTCAGCCGCTTCTAGCGTCGCGTTAACAGGCACTTTGCCAGTAGAGGTTTTAATAAAGTCGGCACCGGCATCGATAGATAATTCAGAAGCACGGCGAATAAGCGCAGCATCGGCTAATACGCCAGATTCGATAATCACCTTCAACAACACCTCATCACCACAGGCTTCTTTACAGGCTTTAACTAACTCGAAACCAATCGTTTCATTGCCATCCATCAGCGCGCGATACGGGAAGACCACATCCACTTCATCCGCGCCATAGGCAACCGCTGCACGGGTTTCTAAGACGGCAATCGCGATATCATCGTTGCCATGGGGAAAGTTAGTCACAGTGGCGATTTGAACATCTTCAGCACCGATTTCGTCAAGTGTCTTACGCGCAATCGGAATAAAACGCGGATAAATACAAACAGCCGCAGTGTTACCCGCCGCTGTTTTCGCTTTATGACACAAATCAATCACTTTTTGATCGGTATCGTCGTCATTCAAGGTCGTTAAGTCCATTAACTCGATGGCGCGTTGTGCTGCTTTTTTTAAATCGGTCATAATAGCTCTCCAAATAAACAATTAAATGAATAAAAATCAGTCGCATAAAATCAACGCTTGAGAGGTGGCATTATTTTGATTATTTTTATATGGCCGGGCCTTCAGGCGATGCCAAGTAATTTGCTTGTGCAAACTACCTTGTTGTAGGTATTCAATCTTGCCTAGCCCCTAAGAGCAAAAAGCATCCTGACACTTAACATAACGTATAAGTGGCCACGACTTGAATCCTTGAAGACCGGAAGAGCGGATAAGCCGAAGCCTTATTCCTACTTTTCCGCGAAAAATCCCTTTTAGCGCGAGAAAAACAAACCTTTATATAAACTCACCCAGCAAAGTGCCCATAAGTTTAGATAAAGATTCCATCGGGGTAAAATAAAGAGCCGCATAATGCGGCTCCTTATGAGGTCAACTACACATTAGAACTTGTAAGTTGCACTGAAATAGTGAGCAAAACCAGTTGACTTAAAGCCGTCAGAATCAGCAATTAGGTAAATATCACTATATGCCTTTAAACCATAACCGACTGCAAATTGCTCTGAGTGCCAATAAATACCATTAAACATAGTGCCACCATGAGTAGCCTTGCCTGTTGCACCA
>JBOFUF010000143.1:0-14356 GCA_051652445.1 Shewanella sp. | reverse complement strand
CTCATAGTCGGGGGTGTGAATTAGACTGTTGTTAATTTGTTTGATAAGTTGTTGTTATTCAATTCATTAACTATTTTTTTGGTTATACCTTGCTGCAACTACGTCACCTCTCACTCTCTTGCCTCATCAATTCTGTAATGACGCTTGGAATGATCTTAGGGTCAATAACGCGGATTTGTTTATGTCGGCCAAGTTCACCTTTTATTATGTGAATGTCGCTCTTGGGCACTTTAAACGCTTTTGCTAAATACTTGCTTAAATGAGCATTGGCTTTGCCATCAATGGGCGGCGCAGTGATGGCTATTTTTAGCTCATCACCGTGCAATCCTACTATTTGATCTCGGCTGGCCTTAGGCTGAATGTAGAGATTAAGCAGCAAGTCACCTTGCTGCAAAGTCACTGCACTCACTAGATAACAGCCCAATAAGGAATATATTGACCAAGTAACATATTGAGAAAATTCATACCAATAATCACCAGCATTACTGATAAATCTAAACCACCAATTGGCGGTATGATACGGCGAATTGGGGCTAATACGGGTTCGGTTAACTGACCCATAATCATGACAATGGGATTGTAGCCTTGGTTAAACCAGCTCAGAATTGCGCGTATCAACAGCATCCAAAACAGCAATACGCCTGCTTTTTTGATCACAGATACGACGGCAAACATTAAAAAGAGCAGTACGTCTATGCCCCCTCCTGCGATGAGACTTATCAGCAACACTTTAATCATCATGACCAGTAGTGCAAGGACGAAAGAGGCCGTATCAAAGCGTCCTAGTGAAGGCAAAATACGGCGCATTGGTCCGATAAGCGGCTGGGTCGCCTTAACAATAAACTGGCTAAAAGGATTATAAAAATCGGCTCTAGCCAACTGTAGCCAAATTCGTAATATCACCACCATTAAATAGAGATCAAATAGAGTGGTGATTAAAAAGGTAAATGCATTCATCGAGAGTTGTACCTATTAAGTCCGATATAAAAACGTGTTAGTGGATCAAAATGTTTTAGCCATTTCTTCTGCACGGTTAATGCAGTCTTTCATGGCTTGTTTAACAATGCCGCGCATATCCGCCGCTTCAAATGTCGCCAGTGCTTGAGCGGTTGTGCCTCCCTTTGAGGTAACATTTTCCCTTAAATTACCTAAGGTAAGCAGTGGATTTTGCTTTGCCATCATAGCAGCACCAAGCGCTGCTTGCTGCACTAAACTTCTGGCTTTGGTTTCATCCATGCCCATTTCTTTGCCGGCATCTATCATAGACTCCATTAGCAAAAAGAAATAAGCCGGTGAACTGCCCGACAGTGCGATCACTTGATCTAATTCAGACTCTTGATTAACCCAAACAATTTCGCCGCCACTTGACATTAAGCGATCGCAAATGGCTTTTTGCTCGGTAGTCATACTGTGTGGTGCATAGAGGCCTGTCATGCCAACACTAATTTGCATTGGCGTATTTGGCATCGCGCGGATAAGTTTAATATCTTGTGCCAGATAGTCGCTATAGCGTTTTGCCTTAATGCCGGCAGCAATAGTGATGACGAGCTTATTCGACAGATCGACAGTTTGTAATGCTTCACAAACTTGCTGCATTAATTGTGGCTTTACCGCAAGTACGATGACATCGGCAGCTTGCGCTGCGGCGAAGTTATCTTGGGAAACTAAAATCCCAAAATCGCCTTTTAGTGCATCAAGTTTACCTTGGCTAGGATTAGTTGCTTGGATGAGTTGAGTAGGATAGCCGCTATCGACCAAGCCACTGATGATGCTACGTGTCATATTGCCGGCACCGATAAAGCAGATTTTCTGTTGATCCATTTGATTCTCTTCAGTGTTAACGATTAACTTTTAACAGACTCACCTTAAATTCAGATCATAAAACAGTTGGCTATTTAAATGACTGAGCCTGATTGAGTTTTGTAGATAGCGTTTACATCGCGAATGTTCAGTGTTCTTAGATACAGTATTTGGTTATAACACATTAAAAACAAGGTTAAGTTGATGCGCTGACCTCTTACTTTATACCCCAACAACCTGAATGGTGACTACACGGCGTAATTGCGCTCACCAAAAATGGCACTGCCAATACGCACCATAGTTGAACCGCAGCTAATCGCGGTATCTAGGTCATTACTCATCCCCATGGAAAGAGTGTCTACACTGGGGTAAAGTAATTTAAGTTCTTGAAATAGATTGTTTAACATGGAAAATTCTTTAAGCTGTAACTCAGTATCCGCGGTTGCGGTTGGAATCGCCATTAGGCCCCGAAGTGCTAAGTTAGGTAGCTGAGCGATTAATTCGGCCAGTGGCAACATTTGCGCCGCATCTATGCCAGATTTTGTGTCTTCAGCGCTGATATTAATTTGAATGCATATATTTAATGGCGCGAATTGACTCGGGCGCTGATCATTTAAGCGCTGGGCAATTTTGTCCCGAGATACGGTATGCATCCAATCGAAATGTTGGGCCACAATACTGGTTTTGTTGGATTGTAGAGGCCCGATAAAATGCCACTCAATATCTGGAAAATTATTCTTGAGCGCGGTAATTTTTTGCGCACCTTCTTGGACATAGTTTTCGCCAAAATAACGCTGACCCGCTTGATAGGCGAGTATGATGTCTTCAATTGGTTTGGTCTTGCTGACGGCAAGTAAGCGAATACTGTTAGGTTGACGAGCACATTTTTGCGCCGCTTGTACGATCCTGTGCTGGGCGATTGCGAGTCTGTCTGCTATTGTTGTCATGATGTAATTATCTAGTTGCAAGGATATCCCAAACGATGGAAATCACTGAGTTATTGGCATTTAGTGTAAAACACAAAGCTTCAGATCTACACCTTTCTGCAGGGGTATCTCCGATGATCCGTGTTGACGGTGAAGTGAGAAAAATCAACCTGCCCGCGCTCAATCATCAAGGCGTACACAGCCTAGTGTACGATATTATGAATGATAAGCAGCGCAAGGATTACGAAGAGCATTTAGAAATCGATTTCTCGTTCGAAGTCCCTAATCTTGCCCGCTTTCGTGTTAACGCATTTAACCAATCCCGTGGCGCTGCAGCCGTATTTCGTACTATTCCCAGTGAGATCTTGTCACTTGAACAGTTAGGTGCACCGGAAATTTTTAAAAAAATTGCCAGTTATCCTCGAGGATTAGTCTTAGTGACCGGGCCAACAGGTTCAGGTAAGAGTACCACACTTGCCGCTATGGTGGATTACGTCAATGAAAATCGACACGATCATATATTAACCATTGAAGATCCTATTGAATTCGTTCATCAAAATAAGCAATGTTTAATTAACCAGCGTGAAGTTCATCGTCACACTCACAGCTTTAATGCCGCGCTTAGAAGCGCGCTGCGTGAAGATCCTGACGTAATATTAGTCGGCGAAATGCGTGATCTTGAAACCATTCGTTTGGCGATGACTGCGGCGGAAACCGGCCATTTAGTCTTTGGTACTTTGCATACCACCTCTGCGGCAAAAACCATTGATCGTATAGTTGATGTATTTCCTGCTGGTGAAAAAGACATGGTGCGAACTATGTTGTCAGAGTCTCTGCAAGCGGTTATTTCGCAAACCCTGATTAAAAAGGTGGGAGGAGGCCGTGTTGCTGCCCATGAAATTATGATGGGGACTCCCGCTATCCGTAACCTTATTCGTGAAGACAAAGTCCCGCAGATGTATTCGGCGATTCAAACGGGTATGGCTCATGGAATGCAGACCTTAGAGCAATGTTTACAGAACTTAGTCAATCGCGGTCTTATCACCCGTGAAGATGCAATGGCGAAGAGTTCGAATAAACAAGCGACATTTTAAGGATTTATGATGGATGTTCTTCCTTTTTTAAAAGTCATCATCGAACGCAAAGCCTCCGACTTATTTATCACCGCGGGTTTTCCACCGAGTGCCAAAATCGACGGTGAATTGCGTCCTTTGGCAGAAAGTGCATTTACCCCCGCGCAGTCTTTGGATTTTGTTGAATCCTTAATGACAGAGGCTCAGAAGCAAGAGTTTCACTCCACTCGTGAGTGCAACTTCGCTTTTGCGGCCAAGGATTTAGGTCGTTTTCGGGTGAGCGCATTTTGGCAGAGAGAATCGCCAGGCTGCGTTATGCGGCGTATTGAAACTAAAATCCCAGATGTTGATGAGTTAAAGCTACCCCCTATTTTAAAAGATCTGGTGATGAGTAAGCGTGGTCTCATCATTATGGTGGGCGGTACAGGTACGGGCAAGTCGACATCCTTAGCGGCATTGGTAGGGTATCGTAATGGCAATGCCCGTGGCCATATTTTAACGATTGAAGATCCCGTTGAATTCGTTCACGACCACAGAAAAAGTATTATCACTCAGCGTGAGGTGGGTATAGATACCGAATCTTTCGATGCTGCGCTAAAAAGTTCCCTACGCCAAGCCCCCGATGTGATCTTGATTGGTGAAATTCGTACCCAAGAGACGATGGAGTTTGCCCTGTCGTTTGCCGAAACGGGCCACCTTTGTATGGCAACCTTGCATGCCAACAACGCAAACCAAGCCTTAGATCGCATCATGCATCTTGTGCCTGAAAGTAAGCATCAACAATTATTGTTTGATTTGTCCTTGAATTTACGCGGTATTGTTGCACAGCAACTGGTCCCTAAAGTGGATGGCAGCGGCCGACGCGCTGCGATAGAAGTATTAATCAACACCCCAAGAGTGGCGAGTTTAATTGCGAAGAACGAACTGCATTTGTTAAAAGAAACGATGGCAAAATCGAATGAGCAGGGTATGCAGACATTTGATCAAGCCTTGTTGAAACTCTATGTCGATGGTGAGATTAGTTATGCTGATGCCCTACATCATGCTGATTCACCAAACGATTTACGTTTGATGATAAAGCTACAGAATAAAGAATCCTCGGGATCAGGTTTTATGGAAGGGGTTACTTTAGATATGGACTGACCCGCTCAGCAGAGTGAAAACGTAAGTGGTTAATTTTTAAGCGCTATTTATAGCAAATAATTCAATCTTTTTCAGAGCGATTTGTGTTTGTTTAGCCCTCACAAACGTCTGTTTTATTAATAAATTTAGATTGTAAAAGGGTCTCGGTCTTGCCCTGCGCCAGTTTGCCTCTGAGTTAAGCCGCTCTTTATGGGCTGCTTTTTGTTTGCGTATTAGATTTTCGTTCAGCTCAATCGGTTCTACTTCATCGCTATGTTGCCATTATCCATAGCTTTTATTTTTTAATTCAATATGATCTTTACCTAGTGCGTTTGCGTAATCTACAGGCAAAGGAGAAAGCAATGAAAAATTTACCTATGATATTTGCTATAACAGCCAGCGTGATGAGTATTAGTGCTACGGCGGCCACGTGCCCTGAGTATCTTAATCTTGAAGTGCGAAAGTTACATTCTGCAGAAACAGTCAATTTGTGTGAATTGACTCAAGGAAAACCAGTGTTGATTGTTAACACGGCCAGTAATTGTGGTTACACTTCGCAGTTTAAGGCGCTCGAAACATTACATAAAAACTACAAAGATAAAGGCTTAGTGGTTATTGGCTTCCCATCGGATGATTTTTTTCAAGAAGAAAATGACGAGAAAGATACCGCTAAGGTGTGTTACATCAACTACGGCGTGACTTTCACTATGGTGTCGACATCGGCTGTACGTGGTAGTGACACTAATCCCGTCTTTAAATACTTAGGCGAAAAAACGGCTGCACCTAAATGGAATTTTTATAAGTATGTCGTCAGTGGTGATGGTGCCGTTGTGAAACAGTTCAATTCTAAAGTGAAGCCAGATAGTGAAGAGCTTAAGCAAGCGATAGAATCTGTACTTTAATCTTATCAATATTTATTAATTAAGAGGCTGTTTTGGCTAAATTTTCAGGCTTGACTAAAGACATTGGACATGGGCAACGCGGCAAAGTCGGCGTGGTTTTGTTGAATTTAGGTACTCCAGATGAACCCACAGCATCTGCTGTTAGGCGGTATCTGGCAGAATTTTTAGCGGATCCCCGTGTAGTCGAGATCCCTAAATTAGTATGGATGTTGATTTTACACGGGATTATTTTGCGGGTTCGGCCAGCAAAATCGGCGGCGCTATACCAAAAGGTATGGACGGCGTCAGGATCACCATTAATGGACATCAGTTTGCGTCAAACGGCTAAGTTAGCGGAGAAGCTTAAAGCCGATAACCATGATGTGTCTGTCCATTTAGCTATGCGTTACGGAAATCCGTCGGTTGCCAGTACCTTGCAAACGATGCATCAAAACGGCATAGACAAAATCGTTGTTTTACCTTTGTATCCACAATATGCGGGTCCAACTACAGGTTCTGCATTTGATGCGATTGCGGCTGAGTTGTGTCGATGGCGCTATATTCCATCGCTGCATTTTATTAACACTTATCATGATAATGCTGACTTTATTAATGCTCTGGCAAATTCGATAAAGGCTGATTTTGCTACCCATGGTAAACCACAAAAATTGGTATTGTCATACCATGGTATGCCTGAACGTAATTTGCATTTAGGCGATCCTTATTACTGCTTCTGCATGAAAACCACTCGATTGGTCACAGAAAAGCTTGGCTTAGGCAAAAATGAGTTTGTAATGACTTTCCAATCACGTTTTGGTAAAGCCAAATGGCTACAACCTTATACCGATGCGACTATCAAAGCGTTACCCCAAGAAGGTGTGCGTGACATCGCTATCGTTTGTCCCGCTTTCAGCGCCGATTGTTTAGAAACACTGGAAGAAATTGTTGGCGAGAATGGCCATATTTTTACTGAGGCGGGCGGGGATAAATTTCGTTACATCGCGGCATTAAACGACGATGATGCGCACATTACCATGATGGCAAATCTCGTTAAGCCATACTTTTAATTCAGTCACTCATTGAGTTAAGTTCTAAGCTAAAAGGATAAGGTGGCTTATCCTTTTTTTGCAGTCTGAAATTTTTTAAATTTATTTATTGAGGTTATTTTCGAAGTAACTTTCAATAATGAGTACAGCAGAAACGGCATCGACTTGGCCTTTACTGAGTGCCTTAAAACCGCCCAATTCGAATAATCTGGCCTTAGCATCGGTCGTGGTTAACCGCTCATCTTGAGTCGCTATTTTTACTTTGAACTTAGCATTGATGCGATTAGCAAATTTACGTGCTCTATGGGTCATATCTTGCTCTGTGCCATCCATGTTCAAGGGCAAGCCAACGACCACTAAGTCAGGTTGCCACTCTTTGATTAAGTCGCCTATTTGATCCCAGTTTGGGATACCATCGACAGCTTTGAGCGACAATAATGGTGTGGCGCTGGCGGTGATCTCTTGGCCTATAGCGACACCAATGCTCTTAGTGCCAAAATCAAAGCCTAATACGGTTTTCGAATTCATAGTGAGCGGACTTATATTAATAAATAGGCTTAAGCGTGACCCGCTTGAGCTGAAACTTGCCAGGCATCAAATCCCAGAGCACGGCTAGCCTGTGGCCAACGGTCTTGGTGTTTAATCTCAAACAAGAGGGCGTTCGTTGCTTTGATGGTTAGCCAGGAATTGCCAGAAAGCTCTTGTTCTAGTTGGTTCTTACCCCATCCAGCATAACCTAGGGCGACAAGAAAGTTTTCGGGCGTTCTATTGCTTCCAATCGCGGTTAACACATCGCGCGAAGTGGTTAGCATTAAACCACAACCCAGATCTGTGCTATTGGCCCAATAGGGCTGAGCAGTATGCAGTACAAAACCGCGATCTTGGGAGACGGGGCCGCCTATCATAACATTGGAATTGAGCACGATATCTGCAAAAATTTGCTCTGCTGGTACATCCATTTGTTCTAATAGTGAATTAACTTCGATACCGAGCGGTTTATTGATCACCAGTCCCATGGCGCCTTTGGCATCATGTTCACAGATATAAATGACTGAGCGTTCAAAAAACGTATCGTGTAGTGAGGGCATAGCAATTAATAAATGATTCTGCAAACTCTCCATTAAACTACTCCGTTTGATGTGACTAAGTTGATCTCGTGGGCTGCGATATTGCTACGTCGGGCGAAATTAACCGCCAGCTAATTTAACTTTATAGTTTTGCTTTTCAAGCAATAACTTTAATTGCTCGCGGTTGTCCGTTTGGACCTCAATAGTGAAATCTTTAACCGTACCACCACAACCACATTGTTTCTTAAGCGTTTGAGCCATTGCTTTTAATGCGGTTTCATCGAGACCTAAGCCTGAGATAATCGACACGCCTTTACCTTTGCGGCCTTTACTGTCTTTATGGATCCTGACAATACCATCGGAGTCAGGAATCGTTTTAGCGATGGGCTCTGCATTAATACGGCCTTTGTCGGTACTGTACACTAAGGATACATTAGGATCTGTTTTCATTGGTTTCATTCATTGATATGAGAAGGTGACTTATACCCACTGAGTTTATCAAATTTGCAGAGGTTCTGGGAGGTAAAAAAAGACCACTTGAGGATTCTCCCTAAGTGGCCTGAACAAAATGCTAACTCTTTACAGGGAAGTAAGCATATTTTTGAAAAGTAAGCGTAAAGTTCAGGTTCAATTTATTCGCATGCATACCATGGCTATCAGCGCCACAGCGGTGAGTAATGCACTGGGCATCATAAATTGATGTAACTTAGGTGACGCAATTAAGCAGGCTGTTGTCACAAAACCAAATGCGGAGACTGTGGCATAGTTAGTGCCATTAGCCATGGTATCAATAACCAACCAGCCAAGCACTAGGAGAGGTAATATCAGTAAACAGGAAGGCAAGTGACGTTTTGTTTTTGCGTTACTGGCCTCAAGTGAAATTTTTTCTGGTGCAAGGAAAAAGATGACAGATGCAACCATAAACGCGCTAATAAACCAGTACATTTCAACCCCTCACTAAATTGTAATTGATAATTATTATCACCTTTAGCTTTGTTGAGGTCAAGCTGAATGAGATGCTGCATTTTGATCAATTGAGTTGTCGATCAGGCTATTGCTCTGTAAGCTAAATTCATATCTCTGATACTTGTCTTTGTTCGGTTTGAACATTTGAGGAAATTAAGATGAACAAGATTTTTGTTGCTTTAGCAATGTTGGCACTCAGTGCTTGTAGCTCGATGAAGTCAGGTTGGGACTATGATCCTAGCGCCAATTTTACCCAATATAAAACCTATGCATGGGTTGATCAAAAAACGGATTCTGCTGGATATCATTTAGATGGTTTGATGGACCAACGGGTTAGAGGGGCGGTGAATAACGAGTTAGCAAGTAAGGGGATGACATTAGTTGCTGCAAAGGATGCTGATGTGCTTGTTAATTATCTGACTAAAGTTGATAAGAAGATTAATGTCGACACCTTTAATAGTCATTTTGGTTACAACCCATATTACGGTCCAGGATGGGGCGGCAATATGCAGACCCAAACCACGGTGAGAGAATATGAAGTCGGTACCCTTGTTATAGATTTGGTTGATAATAAAGCCACTAAACTTATCTGGCGTGGTTCTGTTGCCGATACCATTCGCGACAAAATCACTCCAGAAGAAAGAGTTAATATCATTAATCAAGCCGTGGGCAGTGTGATGGCAAATTATCCACCTAAGCCTGACATTAAGTAGTTCATGAATATCTGTGCCTTCGCTAATATCTGTCCTTTAAGTTACGCTAAAAGGACAGCAGAACCATAAAAAAAGGTCGGTAATTTCCGACCTATTTTATCCACTAATGGTTATTTGCTTAGCGGCAATGCTTTGACATGAATGTCCATTTGTGGGAATGGAATCGCGATATCGGCTGCGTCTAATGCATTTTTTATTTGCTCAAGCAGTTGGAAACGCGCGGTCCAATAATCAGCGGTTTTTACCCAAGGGCGAACCACGAAGTTGATTGAAGAGCTAGCCAGTTCAGACAGTCCAACTGTATATGCTGGATCTTTTAACACATATTGATTGTTGTCTAAAATATCAGTCAGCACTTTTTTAGTGAGCGCGATATCTGCGGAATAAGCGACTCCAATCACTAAATCGATACGGCGACTATCCATTGCTGAGTAGTTAGTGATAGTGCCGTTCATGATCGATGAATTAGGCGCCACAATAACCTTATTATCAGGAGTGCGAAGCTTGGTTGAGAATATCGTGATTTCATCAACAGTGCCGGCAATACCTGCAGCTTCAATATAATCACCCACTCGGCAAGGACGGAATAACACCATTAATACACCCGATGCAAAGTTAGATAGCGAACCTTGAAGTGCTAAGCCTATCGCTAAACCTGCTGCACCAATCACCGCAACCAGTGAAGCCGTTTGTACGCCCATTTGGCCTAGCGTAGCAATCACTGTAAAAACAAACACCACCGCCCAAGTTAGGTTCGAGACGAATGAAACGACAGTTGGATCCACTTTTCGGATGTTGAGTAATTTACCAATGAGCTTTTGGGCTACGCCAGCAAAGTATTTACCAACAAAGAAGATGATAATGGCGAATAATGTTTTTAAGCCATAAGTTACAATCAGATCCGGTGCTTGCTTTAATAAACCTTCGAGGTTTTCCATTGAATAACTCCCTAAATATATGCTAAGAAAAACTAATTATTATTGACGATAAATTCTACTCGTCGATTTAAACTGCGCCCTTCGCTAGAACGGTTGTCCGCTACAGGTTCAGAGATACCTTTACCCATTACGGTAAAGCGATTTGGATTAAAGCCATAATCTTCTACTAAAATACGTTTTACATTCTGAGCTCGCTGAAGTGAAAGTTGATAATTAAATTCTGGTGTGCCAACGATATCTGTGTGACCCACTAAGGTTAATTCAACATCATTTGTTTCTAAGAATGCTTTTACTAAGGCTAAATTTTTCCATTGAGAAAAGTCAACTTCGGCAATAGCAAATTCAAAATACACCATAGCTGCAGAAATATGATGACAATCTGGGTTTAACTCAGCATTTGAATGACTCATATCGCAAACGGGAGATGCAGTCATTTCCACAGTGATTTCTTCCACACAACCATTAGCCATCACAGGTGTATTTGGCTCTGTGTTAGGACAGGCGTCTTTGATATCTGGCACGCCATCTCGGTCAGTGTCAGACCAAGCAAATACCGATGATGTTAGGCTTAAACTGAATAGCAAAAGCGCTAGCGTAATCCATCGAGATTGGGAGTTTTTCACTACAAATCACCTATTAAACGATAAGTATTAGTCAACATTACTAAAGTGATCGCATTGTTGTAGCATGACCATCTTAGTGTGGCATTCTAACGAGTAAGATTCATTTCGCCAAGCTAAACGCGTACAAGCGTTCATACATCGACAGACAGATATCGGCAAGATGTTGTGTAAATTTATGTTTTATTTGTAGATGCCAGTATGTTGATCGTTGCTTTAACCAAATGCGATGTTCGGTATCGATAAAATTGTCGATATGTCTGACGATAAACTATACAAAATAAGCCTTTAGCGCTAGAGTCTTGAGCCCATTATGCGCCAACCAAACCAAACCAAACCAAACCAAACCAAACCAAACCAAACCAAACGTTAAGTTGAGGACAAGATGATAGATTTACGCAGTGATACTGTTACCCAGCCAACAGCAGCGATGCGATTAGCCATGTCCAGAGCCGAAGTAGGTGATGATGTTTACGGTGATGATCCTACGGTAAATAGTTTGCAGGAGATGGCTGCGGAGATGTTTGGCTTTGAAAGTGCATTATTTACCTGTTCGGGTACTCAAGCAAATTTATTAGCTTTGATGGCTCATTGTGAGCGTGGTGATGAGTACCTGTGCGGTCAGCAGGCTCACAATTATAAGTTCGAGGGCGGCGGCGCCGCTGTCCTAGGCAGTATTCAACCTCAACCTTTAATAAATCAATTAGATGGCACCATTGCATTCGCTGACATTGAAGCCGCAATTAAGCCTGATGATATCCATTTTGCTCGTACTCGTTTGCTTAGTTTAGAGAATACGATTGGCGGTAAGGTTCTCCCGCAAAGCTATTTGGCCAACGCGCAGGCATTAGCCTTCAATCGCGGATTAAAAATCCATTTAGATGGTGCGAGAGTTGCCAATGCTGCGGTGGCGCAGAATATTGCGATAAGTGATATCACGGCGCATTTTGATTCAGTGTCGATTTGTTTATCCAAAGGATTATGTGCGCCGGTCGGCTCATTACTCTTAGGTGATGAACGCTTGATTAAGAAAGCCATTCGTTGGCGTAAAATGCTGGGTGGTGGCATGCGCCAAGCAGGCATTCTTGCCGCTGCGGGTAAGCTTGCTTTAACTGAACAAGTACAACGACTTAGTGAAGATCATGACAATGCGGCGTACTTGGCTCGGCAGTTGGCGGAATTTAGCGAGTTCGACGTTGATTTAGCCGCAGTGCAAACGAATATGTTATTTGCCAAATTAGCGCCTCAAGTTGATGTGGATTTATTCGCAAAATATTGTCGAACGGAAGGTATTCTGATAAGCCCTGGGCGTACACTTCGGCTGGTGACCCACAAAGATGTGAGCCGTCAGGACATAGATAAAGTGTTGCGTGTTGTTAAGCAGTATCTCACCGCCTAAGTGTGGATTGATATTCCGCGTGGCTTAATGTTAAACAATTCATACCGCTTGCTAAAACAAGCGGTAGATAACAGGCGAAATGTTTGCGTTTATCTATACTAAAAACCACAAGATTATGTTGCTAAGGTCATTCGAGGTTGAAGCCTATTAACAATACTAATAAAGGGATCGATTATTGGACAAATCGGATCAGTGAGCTGGAGATGCCTGCGCTGTGTTCGACTGTTAAATCGTTAGAAAAGCTCGCCAAGGATGACGTTTCTTCTCTTGCGCTACTGGGGCGTAGCGTAATGCACGATAACGCCTTAACCTCTCGTATTCTTCGGGTTGCCAATAGCACGATTTACCATAAGGGGAGTACTCCAATCTCCACTGTCAGCAGAGCCGCTATCGTGCTTGGTTTTGATGCGGTCCGAAATATTTGTATCACAGCCAAGTTACTTTCAAGCTTGTTAGAGAGTAAAAATCTGGCGCCTAATGTCTATCAAAGATTAATAAAATTGATGGCCAAAGCATTTCAAGCCGCCATGATTGCACGGATGATGCTGAGCAATTATGACGATGAGATGCAGGAGGAGGCTTTTATTGCCTCTTTGCTGTACCACATAGGAGAAAGCGCGTTTTGGAGTATAGGCGGTGAGTTTACTGAGACGTTAGATCTAAAGCTAAGCCAATGTGAAACGCTCGCCGAAGAAAGAAGTATTACCCGCGAAGCCATTGGCATTTCCTTTTCTCAATTAAATCAGAGTATTGCCCGTAATTGGGGGTTGGGGGAGTTGCTGGTCCATGCCGTTAATTATCCTGACGATCAACGTCCTGAAATTCGGTCTATTTTCCTTGCGGATAAGCTCAGCGATATTTTATCGCAACCTCATCTCGATAAACTAGAGTTGGCAAAACGTATCACTCAAGCAGCCGTTTTTACAGGGCTAGAAGAACACGAGTTTATTGTGCGGATGCAGCGCTGTGCGAATGCGACCCATAAGTTAGCAGAAGTCTATGGTGCTAAAGTGTTGATCGACTATCTGCCCGACCCTAAGCGCTTTGTGACTGTTAAACCTGAGGCTCTGCCTATTGCGTTAGATATGCCTGTCTATCAAATGAACTTGAATATTCAGATAACTAAGCTGCGTGAACTAACGGGTTTCGCCATTAATAAAGCGGATTTTAATCAAATCATACAAACCGTGCTTGAAGGGATTCTTGAGGGCGTTGGCGTTGACCGCTGCGGCGTACTGTTATTATCTCCGAGCCGTAAGCAACTTCAACCTAGGGTAATATTAGGTCGCGATGCCGATGCCATAAAACAAGATTTTGTCATTGATTTGAGCGATAAGCTCGGGCTATTCCATCAAGCAATGGATCATAAAACACCGCTTTGGGTAGATGATCCCTGCTCTAAAAAATGGCAAGCGCAGTGTAAAGAATTACAAGCACGGCATGTGTCACGACAGGGCTTTTTACTGGCACCATTATTAGTCGAGAATAAAGTGATCGGATTTTATTATGCCGACAGGGGGCCTTCTGAACGAGTGTTTGAGGACGCCGATTTTCACAGTTTTATCCACTTTTCTCAATTAGCGAATGTATGTTTTACCGTGTCCTTAAAGTAGACCGGCGCTGTTCTGGGTCGCCATTAGATTAAGCGTTCATACTGACATTGAACTTGCTGGCGTTGTTAAGGCTAATTTATAGGCAACGGCCTGTGTCTACGGTAATAAACCTGGACATTTAATGATTGAAGATTTTATCGTTTTGCCAGAATACCAGCCTTATGGATTGGCGAAAATAATGCTGGAGCGAGT
>JBOFUF010000142.1:0-9232 GCA_051652445.1 Shewanella sp. | reverse complement strand
AACGTGTATCCACCACCACCACCACCGCCGCCGATACTGATCGAACCATTGGTCGCGCTGCCGCCGTTGCCGCCGTTGGTGTAGCCTACGTAGCTGGCGCCCGCGCCACCAGTGCTCGAACCACCACGACCAACCAGATTACCGAATCCAGCGCCATCGCCCCCAGTGCCTGCTGAAGCTGAGCCTGCCGTATGCGTCGGATTAGTACCGCCCGCACCGCCAAGCGTCGTTCCAAAACCACCACCACCACCACCTGCACCGCCGCCGCCAAAACCACCACCACCACCACCACCACCGCCCGCCGCCTTACCACCGGTAATTGTGCTGTTTGTAATGGTCAGCGTACCCGTGTTGCGGATATTGGCGCCTAATGCGTCCCCACCAGCAAGCCCCACGGCATTGCCCGGCGTATTGCCGCCAGCCCCAGTGAGGAAGCCATTGCTGATAGTTAGGTTACTGATAGCAACTACTGAGCCCGCACCGGACGTAGACACATCCAGCACACGGGTTTGGTTATTTCCACTCAGGGTAAAGCCACCGCCAACAATACTCATGGTTTGACCATCAGTAACATTAATGGCAATGGCATCAGCTGCCGAGGCGAAGGTGATATTGCCCGTCAGAGTGATAGTGTCAGCTACACCATCTGTGTTTCCCGTGGCGATTGCTGCCTTGAGCTGAGCGACCGAATTAACACTTGCTGTATGCAAAGTGCTTTCGTATCCACTCATAGCGGCCAAGCTCATCACCGTTGTGCTTTTAATTGCACCGGTGGCAATTTCCAACTCCCAATCACCACCGTTTTTTACATTCCCCGTTTTATTTATTGATGCCGCTACATCTGCACCTGTTGCCAATGCCAATTGATTGACAAAGGATTGCCCCACTGCACCAGCACCAACATCACAACCGAACAGCAAAATATCGCCACCAGCGCGCAGTGAATGTTTGATTGTTTGTAATTCATTGGCATAAGTATTGAGATTCTTGCTGGAGACAAATCCATTCCCCAATTGCAGTTGACCTGCATCACCATGAGAAATAATTTGAATGGATTGAATATCACGCTGTTGCACGAGTGCACGTGCAATTTGTTGCAGCCCATCTTCTTCTGGGTTGAGATAAATGACTTGAGTACCTTTGGCGATATTCATTAACAGCTGATCTGCATCAGGTACTCGGCTATCTACAAATACTAAAATCAAGTTTGATTTAGCAGCAATACTGGCAACGCTAGTTGATGCGTGGTTAGCAGGTATAAACTGCAGCATTGGAGCAGCGTAGGCACACTGGACCGCTGTCGCCAAGGCGCACCATAAGTTTCGTGCATTAGGCGCATGGGAGACACTATTAAAGGCTTGAACTGGGTTAGCCTTGGGGACATTGATCCATGACATAATGTTGCCTCGATAATCGCTCTGAACGATTAAATAATGTTTTACTAACTTAATATTGCTGTTTGGCTTTTATGTTACTGGTAGCGATTTTTTTATCCTGATCACATTAGCTTCACTGAAAGGTTCGTCATTCCAAAAACTCAAACTGTTGTACTGATTAAATAAATCTGGCGGTAAAATAGTATTGCGATGCTGAGCCGCCACTTTCGAACGAACACGGTGCAATCCGTCTAGCCCCAGTGCCAGGTCAAACTCCGGCGCATCGTATTGAACATTATTAAAATCATGTTCGTACCACGGCTCGCCGATAAATTCGTATACCAGCTGCATTACCTTTTCTGGTGTTTCAGCGAGCAGATCGTATTCAATTAACAACATTGATTTCGCATGCTGGCCATAATAAGCATCCTTCAATGCAGCCCAGGCAAAACCCACTAAACGATTACGCTGTGCAAGTGTATCGACCCGGCTATAAACCGTATTGCGTTCTATATCATCGTTATACAGCTTGGTATTTTCAAAAGGATTGGCGCGATAAATTTTTTCGATGCTATCCATAACCCAAGCCACATTGCGCACGCAAGCAATCACTTTGGCTTGGGGATACAAGTCCATTAGAGCGGGCAATTTGGCTGGCCAAATACGATTGGTATCAAAAATAATATCTTTGTCTTTTTCGTCTGCGTAATAACTTTCAAAAAGTCCTTTCAGCAGTCGTCGTCGCTGGGTTTGAGTAATTACAGAACCATATTCACTACCCGCGCTGAATTGGTTGAGTAAACCATTGAAAAACCCTCCTACAGGGCTGCTCATTCCCGCATAAAAACGCGGATTCTGACGCAGTAGCGCCGCCAATAATGTGGAACCTGAGCGCGGCAGGCCAGAGATAAAATGAAACGATTGGTTATTATCCAAAATGCATTCTCACAAAGGTAACGGCCATTAAATTACCCGATTTCAACCATCAGGTAGGCGTCCATTGCGTAACTTAATTAACAAGTTACAACAATAAAAGCTAATTACGAGAAGGGTATATCCCCTCAAGAGCAATGATGAAAGGACGATCTAAATAACTATAAACCAAAAATAACAAGTTAGTTACAATTAAACATGCATTAGAAATTGAGAAGGCTTGCAAGATAGGATGAGCACCGCGATACTCTGCTGCACAGCGTAAGACGAGAACATCCCACCCATATAATCACGCTGATTTACATGGGGTAACCAGTCTTGTTGCAGCAACGCATTCAACTCTTGCTGTAAACTAAGGGAGTTTGAAACTTGAGCTAATAGGGCAAAAGAACAGATATCCATATCCAACCGCTTAATTTTCAGACTAAAAATAATTAATCATCCAAGACTAGCACAAAGATTTAAGCATA
Organism: Shewanella sp.; assembly: GCA_051652445.1. Lineage (GTDB taxonomy): Bacteria > Pseudomonadota > Gammaproteobacteria > Enterobacterales > Shewanellaceae > Shewanella. The sequence continues at coordinate 6,453 of JBOFUF010000142.1, read as the reverse complement.
CAAGTGACTCGAATCATCGTCATCACTGAATATTACGCGGTGCAATAATCAATGCTAAGCGTGATTCCGTTTTGCAAAAATAGGAAATACCCATGTTTAACTGGAAGACTATCGATACGGTTCTGCTCGATATGGATGGCACCCTATTGGATTTACACTTCGATAATCATTTTTGGCTGACTTTAGTACCGCAGGAATTGAGTAGACAGCAAGGTTTGAGCCACAACGAAGCGCAGCAATTAGTTGTAAACGCCTATGAAAAAGTTGTCGGCACCCTCGATTGGTACTGTCTCGATTATTGGCAGGAGCAACTGCAGCTCGATATTATGGGCTTGCACCGCACTTTGGTGGATCGCATTCAACTGCGCCAAGACAGCATGCCATTTTTAGTGGCCTTGGCCTCTGCGGGTAAACGGCGCATCTTAGTGACCAATGCGCACCCTAAAAGTCTTGCCCTTAAGCTTGAACATACTGAACTGGCAGCAGGGCTCGATGACATTATCTCCAGCCACGAGACGGGTTATCCCAAGGAGCATCCACAATTTTGGCTGACCATGTTTACAAAATTTCATCTTGACCCCAGCCGATGTCTGTTTATCGATGACTGCGAACCGATACTCAAGGCCGCTAAACTGGCCGGCGTGGGCCATCAATTGGGGATTGCTAATCCAGACAGTAAAAAGCCCATCAAAGTCTTTCACGATTTCCCTGCGATTACCGACTATCACGCGCTCCTTGCTGATCTGGCACGATAAAAAGCCACAAAAAAGGCACCTAAGGTGCCTTTTTCGTTAATGAGCGTTTATCGTTACACGCTCAATCGACGTTATAGCCCAGGTATCCGCCCCTGATACACCACCGGAAAATAACCGTCGCTGCCACGTTGACCTAAAATAACCAGTGACTTACGCATATCTTCTGGTTGTTCGGCAGTTTCTTTAATCTTAGCCTCAACCTTCAGCATATTGCCTTCGTCTAACTGTAGGGTACCCACAATACCAAGCGGGTTCTTGGTTTCATCTGTGGCCAATTGCGCTTTGCCATCGACACAACTTAGGCCGAGTTCGATATTGCCAAGTGGGTAGTTACCAAACTGGTTTTTAACATTGGTTTGATTCAAAAACAGCTTGCCTGATAACTGTTCACACCAAGGTTTGCCTTGCTCTAGCGTCTCGACCAACAAACTGACTTCGCCGGTGATGTCGGTTTTAAAGGGCAGTTTTGCATTGCCGAGTAAAAAGCTATCCGGCGCTTCGAAACGTAACCCCTGCGCACTTAAGCCTCCCATAGACCAAGAAATTAATCCCTTAGCACTGACAGGTGTGGCGCGGCTGCCCACTTGAAAATCAACTTTCACTTTACCTAAAAATAGCGCCCAAGGGCTGAGATCCCAACGCACTTGCTCTACCTGACGCTGCGGCATACTTAAGGTTTCTATGCTGCCAGACCAAATACTGCCACTCACATCCGACACACTGATATTGGCGGGCAATGGGGCTAACGCTATCGCAATCTTAGCGGGGAATAGAACGACTAAAAAAATTAAATAAATCAGTACGCCTATGATGACTTTTTTTATCACACTCACAGCTACACCTTAATTTATTGCGCTAATTGGATACGTCTCACTTTGACATAACCAGCTACATCGGCCTCAGCCAAATCCACACTTTCGAGTGAAAGTCCTTTCTGCTGCACTAACTCACTCAAATAACCTAACAAGGCATCAAAAGGCACATCGTCCATCCACACTTGGATCTTATCGCCTTGAGGCTGCATGCGCGTAATCACTAACCCATAATTGCCCGCGGTTTGGTTAACGACTGAGCTTAAACTGCCCGAGGCCGTCGGCTTAGCACCGCTCTGCTTAAGGCCTGCTATTTTATTCGCCGTTTGTTTGACATAGTTCAACGTCTGTTGCTGTGCATTGAGATGACGTAATGCATCGGCTTCTGCAGTGGCAATGGGCGTCCAAACACCCCAATAAAAAATACCTATGACTAAAAATACCGAGCAAAAACCGACTAACTGCTGCTCACGCAATGCAAGTCCTTGCCACCAAATCCGCAAATTATCCATCTTATTTGCTCCTCAAGGTTAGGGTACTGGTGACTTGCTCTTCGCCGCTATTCATAGTGCCGCCATCTAGTTGGAAACGACGCCCAACGATCTCTTTAAACTTCTCGATTTGGGCATAGTTTTGCGCACTCACTTGCATGCGGATCTCATTACGCGCACTTTCGAATCTTAAGCTATTAGGTTTAAGTTCAGGCACTTGCTTAAAGGCATCCTGTAACTCATCCAGCATGGCAAAAAACGCAGCGCCACTGCCTTGTCCCTGCAATGCGCGTAATTGACTTTCCATCTGCGAACGTAGGTTAACAATGCGCGAATTTCCCGGCACCACTTGCTGATAAATGGCTTCACTCTGGGCTTTAAGTCCGGCAATCTGCTCATTAACTTGATATATCGTCAGCCCTTTATTGACCAAAGCTAGCACGCAAGCGATGGCAATAGTGATGGCTGCACTCTTCCACATCATTAACTGTTTGCTGAATTCACGCTTTGGCCTGTAAATACCGGTTAATAAGTTAACGGGGGCATGCAAAATACCGCGCGCTAACACCAGCATAGGCAGCTCAAGTGACTGCGGCTTAAGCTCAACCCCCTCGAGTTGCATCTGCGTATAACTGGCAACAGAGACTTCGCCCTGTGCGGGCCTAAGTTGTTCCAGCGCAATTGGCAACCAAGGCAGAGGTAAGCTCTGGCCCGTGGCTAAGCCGGTACGCAGCAATAGCTCATTGCCAAAATTCATTGCCGCCCATTGACACTCTTGCAATGGCAAAGCTAAGCAGTCGGGTACAATACGCTTTACTTTTAACCCCGCTTCAGTCAAACAACTCAGCCAAGTCTGCATTTGCTCATGAGCCACGGCGACGACGCTTAAGGCATCACCATCACGTGGGCCAACGGTAAAATGCAGGGTATCCACATCATCGGCTAAGGCTTCTTCGAGCATAAAGGGCAAGGCTTTTAAAGCTTGGCGCTGACCTTTTTCGGGCAAGTGTACGCTAGTGAGCATCATTGCCGCGGCGGGCACTAACACGTCGACGGGACGATTACCTGCTCGCTCAGTTAAGGTCAACAAACCTTGGGCATTAGCAAGCTCGCCAGAGGCGATAATTTCCTGTTCCTGCTCAGACCAAACTAGCCAAGAGCATGATTGCTCTGCTGTTCTGCCTAAACGAATAAATAGCCGTTCACTCACATTTTTTCTCCACCAGTCTCAGTCAAGAAAGCGCGACTGAGCTCGTTGCTATTATTTTTGTCCACCAGATTCTGCCGGGTGAGCACGTCCATTATTGTTGGCCACCAACATCAAACCCTGACGGGTGAACACTGCCATTATTTTTGGCCACCAAACTGACGGGTGAGCACTTCCATTTTGTTGCCGCCGCCCTTTTTGAGCACGCTTTCCATGCTAAATACGGCGTTATCGACTTTGGCTCCCGAGGCCAATAAAAAATATTGGCTATCGATGACAAAACTCGACTTCATGGCACCTTCCCACGTGATCGATCCCATGGATGAGGTTTCATAAAAATCATCTATCTTGGCAAAGCCATCGCCGGGGCGTTGGTTGATGATACTTTCTGCTTCGCCGACCGAAATCTGATTTTCGAGCATGCCAGCTAACAGTGCCGCTTGCTCAACTTCCAAGGTATTCACATTCAGTAATTGCCTGTCATTGCCTGGTATTACGCAGACATAGGGCAAGAGTTTCAAATAAATATTTTGGGTGTATCCCATTACTGCCCGTAATTCACTACGATGATTCATCAGCGTATTGGCCGCACGGTAAGGCACATTTCGCGCTTCGTATTCCGCATCTTCGGCACCATAAGCGCTAGCAGTGCTGTCTTCATCAATATAATCTTTCAAGGTCTGGGTCAGGCGGTCCGCACTAAAGTCGTCCATCCCTAAACTCACCAACAAGGCCTTATATTGCTTCGCCGCCAACGGCAGTTTAGGTTGACCGTTTTCGAGCTCTTTCGTGGTCTCCGCGAGGGCATTTAAGTTAAAACAGGCCCGCATGTCAGTGATTTTGCCACCGATTTCACCATGCTCCGCCGGAAATACCACGTCAGCCATGGCCCAGTATTGTTGCCGGTGGACGCGACCTTCCGAGTCGTCTAAATCTTGTTTTAGCGTCTTCTTCGCCAGTTCTTCGGCGGAAATCGCATACCAATAAGCTTGATCGTACTGGGCCAAGTTTAAGGTTCGGCGCATGGATAACTGATTACGGCCAGTGATGTTGGTGGCGATAATCACCACCATGGCCACAATCAAGAGCACGACTATCAGTGCGACGCCGCGCTGTTTAGACCGAGATTTGGGGCTCATTCGCGACCCTCATCTTCAGGGGTACCCTCACCTGGATCGCCTGTTCCGTCACCGGTATCGTTCCCCGAGCCGTCATCGACGCCATCATCCTCTTTATCTTTATTCGCATCCGGATTGTCGTTTTTATTATCGTCATCGTTAGATTTTTCTGGCGCCACAGCCCCTAACGGCAACAAGAACTTACGCTGGATCTTACCTAAACCTTCAATTTCAATCTCTATGGCGATCGCTTTAGGTAACTTAGTCGCCTCGACTTTACGTTCCCACTTGTTATCCATAAAGAAGGAATATTCCACCGACAGCACTTTATCGATAATCACTGTCTTAATCGGCTCGGCGCCAAACTCGGGCTCAGGATAAGGAAAATACCAACGTTCCAGCTGCCCTTCATGCACCACATACGCGACTGACTGTAAGCTGCCCCGCGGTAATAAACCGTCGGGATTTAACCAGCCTAAACGGTAAAACACTAAGGCTTCTGATTCTGAATCTAAGATATCATTGCCCGTTTGAAAGACGGTCGAACCTCGCCCCCCTTCAAGTAATCTTGGTGTGCGCGCCACCATTTGGTTTAAATCCCGCTCAATCGCACCAAAGCCTTGCTGCAGGGCTTTAAGCCGCGTTGAAAAAGCGCGGGTGACTTCATCATTAGTGAGCACAGTGCTAAGCACGGCATTTGAAGCCAAACCTATCATGGCGAAAATCGCGATAGCGATCAGCATTTCTAGCAGGGTAAATCCCCGCTGTGCACTAGTCAGTTTTAAGGACATAACTGCTCACTTGTGCTGCAATCCGCTGATAGCGCTCATCTTCACTCACGCTAATACGGATCATGCGAAAATTATCGTCCGTGGTTTTCACCACTTCTTTACGCCAATACCAATCCTTTCCTGCGAGTTCAACCTGACCTTCTTTTTTACCTATTTCAGGAAACTGTGGTTCGAGTCTGGCATCGACCATCTGGTTGTCGGCCACCCATTGTGCCAAAGTGCGCGATTCCAGAATCGGCATGTTGGCCATCTGCTCGCCCAAACTTTTAGTAATAGACACGGCCGCAATCGAAAATACCGCAAGCGCCACAATCACTTCGAGTAACGTCATGCCCTTAACGCGTTTCATCGGGCCGCCCTAGGGTTAATTTGCCCAACGCATCACCGACCACTAACGCTTCGGCCTGCTGGCCTTTGTTAGTTTTAGCGATAAACGTCAGCTCAAACGCACTCATTTCACCGCTTGGGAAGAGCATGACCTGTGGCTCAGGGTGTTTTTTCTTATCGTCAGTAGAGGGTTCAATCAGCGGTTCCTCGAACCAAGAATCTTTTTCTTCGTCCTCTTGTACCAAGGGTAAACCATCGAGCACCAAGTTCAGCTCAACCCCTTGCTCCATTTGTTTTTCCGATAAGAGTCGGTCTTTATCCAAAGGCTCCCACTGACCGTCTTTATAAACAACAAACTGATAACGGGTTTTCTCAATCACGATGCCAATAAACAGGCCACTCAACACGGTCTCATCGAGCACCATTTCAGTGGCTGCGATAAACTGCCGCGCCGTTCTATCTAAGGCCTGTTGTGGACCCGAATTGCCGATAGACATAGTCACGGCTGCAGCCGAGAGCCCCATCAACAAGATAACGAGCATCACCTCCATCAAGGTGAAACCAGCATGGCGCAGCTTTAGCATCTTATTGGAAATTCTGTAAATTCCAGTTACCGATGTCATCTTCGGTACCTGGTTGACTATCAGGGCCTGCACTGAAAATATCTAACTTACTGTTTTCGCCAGGGCTTAACAGCAAGTAGGCATTGCGCCAAGGATCTACTGGCAAACGTTTTACATAACCATCTTCGCGATAGTTACGCGGCTCAGGTGAAATCGTCGGCTTTTGCACTAAAGCTTCTAAGCCCTGTTCGGTCGATGGATAAACACCGTTATCTAACTTGAACATATCTAAGGCATTTTCGAGTGCAACTATGTCAGACACCGCTTTTTGTTGATCAGCCTTATCTTTGTTACCCATTAGGTTAGGTACCACCATAGAGGCTAAAATC
>JBOFUF010000141.1:0-3663 GCA_051652445.1 Shewanella sp. | reverse complement strand
GTCTGCAAATAACCGCAATCGCCATGGATGGCGTGAATGCCATTAATGCAGGAGCAATTAATGGCCTTGCCTAAAGTGCGTTACCATGACGTTAACATCAGCCGCTGAATCCTGCATCTTCAGGTTGTTTGGGTATATATGGGGTGTTTTTAACTGCTGCGTGAGCCAAACGTCATCAGAACGGGGTTTATACCCGACGGCTTGATAACATTTAGCTCAACCTTGGTTAGCGATTGGGTTAGCGATATTAGTTTACGGTATTGCTGGGAAGGTGAACGAGCTGCCGATACCTAATGGCACGCCTAATGCCCAGTAAGCCAATAAGAATCCGCTCCACAGCAGTAGAAAACTGATTGAAAACGGTAGCATCAATGCCACTAGAGTGCCTATACCTGATTCCTTAACGTATTTTTGGCAGAACACCACAATTAATGGAAAGTAAGGCATCAGCGGGGTGATGATATTCGTTGATGAGTCACCTACACGGTAAGCGGCTTGAGTCAAATCCGGTGATACGCCTAGTTCCATTAACATTGGCACCATAATGGCACCAATAAGTGCCCACTTGGCCGAGGCAGATCCCACGAGTAGATTGACGAACGCGGTCAGAAACACAATCCCGACGAGTGTCACGCCCAAAGGCAGCGCCAATTCTTTTAACGCCAATGCACCTTTAATGGCCATCAAAGCGCCCAAATTTGATTGACCAAAAGCATAAATAAATTGCGCACAGAAAAAGGCCATGACGATGTAATAACCCATACCACTCATGGATTTACTCATACCTTCAATAATGGTTCTGTGGTTATTAGCGGTACCAGCAGCATAACCATAGACGATGCCGGGAATGAGGAAGAACACGAAAATAATTGCAACTATTGATCGCATGAGTGGCGCGGTTGCGCTGGTTAATGCGCCATCGGCAGCACGCCACGCTGAATGCTCACCGTAGGCGGTGAATACCAGTCCGAGTGCGCAAAGCAGCATCGAAACCATGGCAAATCTGAGTCCGCGGCGCTCATGGGGTTGTAGTTTTTCTAAGGTCGGTAGCGTCGCGGGATCGGCATCGACTGCGGTATGTTTTAGGCGCGGTTCGATAATTCTATCGGTAATAAACCAGCCAACTAAAATAATTAACAGGGATGAGGCTGAGGTAAAAAATATATTATTCAGTGGATTAATGGTGATATCTGCCGCGGCGGGGTCGGCCGATAATCGTGCCGCTGCCTGAGTTAACCCCGCTAACATGGGATCAAGACTCGATGGCACGCCAACGGTAGCCGAAAAGCCGCCTGATACTCCCGCAAAAGCCGCTGCAATACCCGCTAAAGGATGGCGACCCGCCGCATAAAAAATCACCGCCCCCAAAGGGATAACGAGCACATAACCCGCATCCACAGCCACATGGCTGAGGATACCTACGGCGATCAGTACTGGCGTCAACAGTATTTTAGGCGTCACAGATAAAATGGATCGCAATCCAGCATTAATAAAGCCAGTATGCTCAGCCACGCCTAAGCCCAACATGGCAACGAGCACCACACCCAGCGGAGGGAAAGTCACAAAGGTCGATACCATTGTTGATGTAAAGGCGGTTAATGCGCCACCCTCAAGCATATTCACAATTTGGATAGGGTTGCCACTACGGGGATCGATTTCATCAAAACTGACGCCAGATAATCCCCAAGAGATCAGCCAGACCAAGCCTAGAAATAGTGCAAACAATACCGCGGGATCGGGGAGTTTATTCCCCACTGTCTCTACGGTATTGAGACATCGTTGGAATCTGGTGGCAGATTTATGATTTACCATATGGGCGCTGTTTCCTAGAAAATGATGATTGATATGAGCTCTGATAAGAACACGCGATGCATTTTTTGAGTTTTGGGTTCTGTTAATTGCTTAAAGTTTAATATGTTGCTGAAACGTTGTCATCGTTAATTTAGCGTGGCATTAAATCGAGGTGGCTAGGGTTAAATGATTAAAGGGTGATCTTAAAGGCGAATAAAAAGCGCCGACTCATTACTGAGGCGACGCTTTGTAATACGCGACTATGGCTTAATAAAAAGCAACTATGACTTAATAAAAAGCGACTACGGCTTAATAAAAAGCGTCAGCGCTTAGGCTTTTGGACCCGCGCTTCGGATAGCATCTGACACCTGATACTTAGCGAAGTTTTTAGTGAAAGCTTCGGCCAGCTTCTGGGCGTATTCGGCGTATAGCGCTTTATCGCCCCAAGTGTTGATTGGGTTGAGTAAGTTGCTGTCGACACCTGTGACTGCCACAGGAACGGCGAGGTTCAAGGTGTCTAAGTGGACTGTTTCAGCATCTTTCAACTCACCGCTGACAATCGCATCGACGATGGCGCGAGTGGTAGGAATGTCAAAACGCTTACCCACACCATGTGGACCGCCTGTCCAGCCGGTGTTGACTAAGTAGACTTGGCTACCGAATGACTCAATGCGCTTCATTAGCAGTTCAGCGTACACGCCAGCAGGGCGTGGGAAGAACGGTGCGCCGAAGCACGTTGAGAAGGTGGATTGAATTGCCGAGGTTGAGCCGATTTCAGTCGACCCCACTTTAGCGGTATAGCCGGACAAAAAGTGGTATGCCGCTTGTTCTTTAGTCAAAATAGACACGGGTGGCAATACGCCAGATACGTCGCAGGTTAAGAACACGACAGCATGTGGCTCGGCGCCGCAGTTGTCTTCTGTACGTTGGGCAATGTGCTCTAGTGGATACGCTGCGCGAGTGTTTTCCGTCAGGCTGTTGTCTTTGTAGTTAGGCACGCGGTATTCGTCCATGACGACGTTTTCGAGCACAGTGCCGAAACGAATCGCATCCCAAATCACGGGCTCATTCTTCTGACTTAAATCGATACATTTGGCGTAGCAGCCGCCTTCAATATTGAATACGCCGCCCGGTGCCCAGCCGTGTTCATCGTCACCGATCAGGAAGCGTTTGGGATCGGCTGATAGCGTGGTTTTACCCGTGCCAGATAAACCGAAAAATAGCGTCGTGTCACCATCTTTACCGACGTTTGCCGAGCAGTGCATCGGCAGAACGCCTTGGGCTGGCAGTAGGAAGTTTTGTACTGAGAACATCGACTTTTTCATTTCGCCAGCGTATTTCAGGCCAGCGAGCAGCACTTTACGTTCGGCGAAGTTTAAAATCACTGCCGCATCTGAGTTGGTACCATCACGCGCAGGGTCGCACACAAAGTCAGGGGCGTTGATAATTTGCCACACGGGTTTGTCTTTACGGTTAAATTCTTCAGGAATGATAAATAGATTGCGGGCAAACAATTGATGCCAAGCGTATTGCGTGGTCACGCGTACCGGTTGGTAATGTTCTGTATCCGCACCCACTTCGAGTTCAGAGACAAACAGTTCTTTATCGGCAAGGTAAGCTTCAACCCGTGCCCATAAACCTTCAAAAGCACCGTGACTGAAGGCTTGGTTGACTGGGCCCCATTCAATATCAGCTTCTGAACTGGGTTCTCTTACGATAAAACGATCGCCAGGTGAGCGACCGCTGCGAGCGCCTGTTTTGGCCACTAATGCGCCATTGGCGGTCAATTCACCTTCGCCGCGTAGCAGGGAAAGTTCGACAAGTTGGGCTGTTGAGGGGTTAAAGTGAACGCGGTGTAATGCATTCTCCATG
>JBOFUF010000140.1:0-3767 GCA_051652445.1 Shewanella sp. | reverse complement strand
AAGACTGATCACTATGCCCCAGATAATTCTGCTGCTGTTGTAACAGAACCAGGTTGGTGTACAACACTTAAAGTGTCTGATGTTGATGGCAACATTTTCAATATCAAAGACAATTTCAACTACACCGACGTGTATGATGCCAAGAAACCCATAGTGTATGCCGGTGCTTACCTGCATGGCTATGACAATGGTGGTGTCGTGGGCCGTCCGGGCAACCGCACCAACTACTACTATGGTTACAATGCCGACGGTACCAAAAACATCTGTCATTTAGCATCAACTACCCAAGCCATTAATGCGGACTTCGTTTATTCAGCCCGATTAACATTCAGCACCAAGGGCTGGATGAATTATGATGGTAATCAGCGTTATCAAAGTAACGGCAAGCTGCGTGCGAATGGTTATGACGGCTCCATGGGCGTATCGTTCACAGCGTACTCTGATGTCGTCGAGCAGGTCAACGGCAATAAAATCTCCGCCTTTGACCGCCGTGTGGTGGTGAGTGATAACAGCTGTACCACTTGTCACAACGATGCCACCGCCTTCCATAAAAACGGTGCCTTCGATGAAGGTGGCAAATCCTGTGTGGCATGTCACGACAACGGTATGGGCCGTACCTCCGCGGCCCTGGGTGCCGGATTTGGCCCGATGATCCACAGCTGGCACTGGGGTAATGGTGCAAAAGTGGGTGAAATCGCAGCCGATGGCAGCCAAGCAAATAAGCCGAATGGTGCCTATGCAATTGCCCCTGAAACTAGCTGTGTAGCCTGTCACGACAAGGTGGTTGAGTTGAATAAGGTGCCAACTCAATTCATTCTTGAGCCAGGCAACAAGATGACCAGCCCTGTTACTGCTAACTGTTTTGCCTGTCATACTGGCGATGCAGCTAAAGCACACATGGAACAAAATGGCGGTGAAATCGGTATTGCCAAAGATACATACGGAGCAGACTGGTTTAAAGCGCCGGCGGCTGAAGCTTGTGCAGTATGCCATGCGGAAGGTAAGTCTTCAGGCATTGAAAAATATCACAAATTTACTCGCTAGTGAGTCATGTAAGTTGACCAATCCGGCAGTAATATTGCAATAACCATTTTCCCTGCAAGGAAATGTCAAAGGGGCTTAACATTGTTAAGCCCCTTTTTTCATTAACATTAGCAGCCATCTTTGATACAGTCACCACCAAGTTAAGCACTAAGCCTTAACGCTAACAGCATAAAAACAACAATTATTAGGAAGTCAACCAATGCATAAATGTTTAGTTGCCATTGCGATTACCGCCACGCTTGCAGGCGGATTGACAATGACTGGCTGTAACCAACAGACCAGCGCCACGAACGCGGTTACCGCTCAGATCAGCAATCCGCTTTTGCAAGCAAGCAGCTTACAATACCAAGCACCCAACTTTAATCTGATTAAAGACGAGCATTTTAAGCCTGCCCTTGAACAAGGTATTGCCGAAAACCTGCAAGAAATGATAGCTATCGCCAACAACCCTGCCGCACCGACCTTCGATAACACGATTGTGGTGATGGAGAAAAGCGGTGTCCTGCTCAGCCGGGCATCGAGCGTGTTTTATAATTTAGCGGGATCAAACAGTAATCCAGAGCTACGTAAAATCCAAGGCGAAATGGCGCCAAAAATGGCCGCCCACTCTGACAATATCAACTTAAATCCAGCGTTATTTGCCCGTATCGAAGCCATCTATAACGACCGCACTAACTTAGGGTTAACTCCAGAAGCCGTGCGTTTGGTTGAGGTATATCACCAACGCTTTATCATGGCTGGCGCTAAACTGACCGATGAACAAAAAGTTAAAATTCGCGCGCTAAATGAAGAACAGTCAACACTCACCAATGAGTTCTCCCAACGCTTACTGCGGTTAACTAAAGAAATCGCCATCGTCGTAGATTCAAAAGCAGAGCTTGCTGGCTTAACTGACAGTGACATTACCTCTGCAGCCAATGATGCCAAAGCCGCAGGTCACGAAGGTAAATATCTGATCAATATTACCAATACCACTCGTCAACCGGTATTGGCATCATTAGAAAATCGTGAACTGCGCCAACGCATTTGGGAAGCCTCTGCCAACCGTGGCGTAAGCGGAGAAAACGAAACCGCGTCACTGGTGGCTCGTTTAGCACAATTACGCGCCGAACATGCCGCACTCTTAGGCTATGAAAACTGGGCGAGTTATCGCTTAGCACCGCAAATGGCCAAAACACCCGAAGCGGTTTACAGCATGTTTGGCTCTATGGTGCCAGCGGTTGTTGCTAACACAGAAAAAGAAGCGGCCGACATTCAAGCCATGATCACTAAAACCGGTGGTAAATTTGAACTGGCACCATGGGACTGGGAGTTTTACGCTGAAAAAGTCCGCCAAGAAAAATTTGCACTCGATGCCAACAGCATTCGCCCTTACTTCGAGTTTAACCGCGTATTAGAGGATGGCGTATTCTACACACTCAAAGAACTCTACGGCGTCACCTTAAAACCGCGCCCAGATTTACCGGTTTATCATCCCGATGTGAAAGCCTACGAAATGTTTGATGCCGATGGCTCAAGCATGGCGATTTTCTACGCCGACTACTTTGCCCGTGAAGGTAAACGGGGTGGCGCTTGGATGAGTTCATTCGTTGATCAGTCTTTTCTCGAAGGCAATAAGCCCGTGGTGGTCAACGTGATGAACATTAAAAAAGCCCCCGAGGGTGAACCCACCTTCGTCAGCTACGACGAAGTCAGTACTATGTTCCATGAAATGGGTCACGGCACCCATGGCATGTTCTCGAAAGTGACTTACCCAAGCCTTTCTGGTACTTCGGTCTCGCGCGATTTTGTCGAATTCCCCTCCACCTTTGAAGAAGATTGGGCTGCCCATCCTAAAGTGTTGGCAAACTACGCCAAACACTATGAAACCGGCCAGCCTATTCCCGAGGAGTTACTGCAAAAGCTATTAAAATCAGGCAGCTTTAACCAAGGGTTTGATACCTTAGAATATATGGCCGCGGCGTTAGTTGACTTAGAATGGCATTCATTAAGCCCCAGCTTGCCGCTGCAGGACGTCCAAAACTTTGAAGCCAATGCCCTGAAAAAGCACGGCTTAAATATCAGTGCCGTACCGCCACGCTATAAGTCGACCTACTTTGCCCACGCCTTTCCCGGCGGTTACTCGGCAAGTTATTACGCGTATATGTGGAGTGAGATTTTAGCGGCAGATGCCTTTGCCTATGTGCAAACCCAAGGCGGGCTCAATCGTGAAATCGGCATGAAGTACCGCAAAACCATTCGTGAAGTGGGCAATAGCATAGCGCCAATGGACGCATACAAGAACTTCCGTGGCCAAGAACCTACCACTGAAGGCTTACTTAAACGCCGCGGTTTAGAGAAAGCGGGCTAAGCACAACGTGATAGACCCAAGCGCTTGCGCGATTAAAGTGATGAGAAGTGCAATAAGCTCATGATAAAAATGGGCTTAACCAAAAAAATCAGCCAGCATAATGCTGGCTGATTTATTGGCAGTAAAATGACCTGACGTTTTAGGTGATCGCACCTTTAGATTTGATTTTAAGCACAATAATACTGATCAAAAATACCACGCTACACGCCACTAACCCTGCGACTACAGACTCGGTAAAACCAAGTACGACATAACCGGTTAAGCTAATCAATGCTGCAATCAGGGCATAGGGTAGCTGGGTGACGACATGGTCGATATGATGGCAACAGGCCCCCGTAGACGACAAAATCGTGGTATCCGAAATCGGCGAGCA
>JBOFUF010000139.1:0-13555 GCA_051652445.1 Shewanella sp. | reverse complement strand
TATTATCCGTGGCGTACAACAGGCTAGGGCCGAACATAAAGAGTTTCTAATTAATCGCCATTATCGGCCAACCCCCAGAGTTTTAGCAGGCCAAGCGTTGCGCTCGCTAGCCTCCAGTGCAATCGATCTTTCCGACGGGTTTATCTCCGATATCGGCCATGTGCTTAAGGCTTCGGCTGTGGGCGCTGTGGTGGATGTTAATTGCATCCCGCTTTCGCGCGCGATGCAAGATACCGTCAGTGAAGAGCATGCCTTAGGTTATGCGCTATCAGGGGGGGAAGATTATGAGCTGCTGTTCACCGTACCTGAAGCACAAAAAGGCGCACTTGAGACAGCCTTGAGTCATGCTGGAGCAAAGTTTGTCCGTGTTGGTCAGATTTGTGCGGGCAGTAAGCTTAAGTTGCTACTCAATGGTGAGCCGTTTACACCGCCGTATCACGGTTTTGAGCACTTTTAATCGAAGAGCATGTTGATGAAATGGTTGTCAAAAGATCCGGCGTTAACGCGCCTGTCATTAAAAAATCCTGTCCACTTTTTGGCACTCGGTTTCGGTAGCGGGCTCGCCGCTAAAGCGCCTGGCACCTTTGGCACCTTAGCCGCAGTTCCCCTCTATTTATTGATGGCGCCATTACCGCTCAATTGGTATATCGGCTTAACCTTAGTGAGTGTATTCGCGGGATTTTATATCTGTGGTAAAGCAGCTCAAGACATGGGGGAACATGATCATGGCGCGATTGTGTGGGATGAAGTCGCTGGGCTACTGATCACTATGATAGCGGCGCCAGCGGGCTGGGTTTGGCTGTTAGTCGGTTTTGGTCTCTTTCGCTTTTTTGACATCATTAAACCTTGGCCTATTCGATGGCTCGATGCCAAAGTCGAAGGGGGGTTTGGCATTATGATTGATGATGTGTTCGCGGGTGTGTTTTCGTTTATTTGTCTGCAAGGGCTAGTGTGGTTTTTAAGCTAACATGATAGCTAATCTAACATGATAGCTAGGCTGACATTTTAGTTAACATGGCTAACAACTAACCCTTAGTTTTCGATATAACGCCTTAGCTTTTGATATAACCCCTTAGCTTTGATGTATAGTGTTTAGATTTAAATGGTTAGCGACCTAATTCATTATCTTATTCATGCAGCTATTGGAGCAGTTCCCTTGCGTTCGCGAGGGTGTTGCTGGTGATAGTATCTCCGCCTAACAGTCTTGCAAGCTCTTGAATGCGTTGCTCACGATCGAGCGACTTCATTGTGGTCTCAGTACTGCCCGCCTTATTAAACTTATCGACGAACATGTGTTGGTGTCCATTGCCAGCGACTTGAGGCAAGTGAGTCACACATAGTACTTGGGTCGATTCTCCTAAGCTGCGTAACATGCGGCCAACCACTGCGGCGGTAGGTCCTGAGATGCCGACATCCACTTCATCGAAAATCAAGGTTGGCGTGGCAACTTTCTTCGCGGTAATCACTTGAATGCCTAAGCCTATGCGTGAAAGTTCACCGCCAGACGCGACTTTCGAAATGGGCTGCAAAGGTTGACCAGGATTAGTGGTTACCATAAATTCGATGTTGTCACTGCCGTTGGCTGACATTTGCTCTGGGTGGAAATTGACCTCAATGGTGAATTTACCCTTAGGCATATTCAGTTCGTGGATTGACCGCGTCACCAGTTTATCGAGTTCTTTGGCATATCTAGCGCGGCTTTGGCTGAGTTTTTGTGCGTGACTAAGGTAAGCGGCTCTGCTGGCATCGACCTGCAGTTGAATTTCTTCGAGCTGGCTTTCGTCACTGTCTAAAGTTCTCAGCTCAGCTTTTAATGCTAAATGATGTTCGGCCAGTTTATTTGGGCTGACATGGTGCTTACGCGCCAGTTGCATGGTTTTTGATAGCCGTGCTTCTAAATAGGCAAAATGGGTCGGATCGAGTTCAAGTTTACTTAAATAGTGTTGTAATTCACCTGCACTTTCTTGCACTTGAATTAAGGCATCATTGAGCATAGTACTGATATTGCTTAATGCGGGATCATAGCTTTGTATATCTTCGGCGTGGGAAACGACTCGATTGAGCAGCGACTCTATATTGTTCTCTTCGCCCTCAGTGAGGATATCTAAGCTCGCCTGACAGGTGTCAATCAACTCTGTGCCATTGGCTAAGCGTTTATGTTCTTGCTCAATCTCATCGAACTCATTGACGTTAAGATCAAACTCATCGAGTTCTTCTACTTGATATTGCACTAATTGCTTACGGACAATACGTTCATGCTGGGTGGCTTCGAGGTGTTTTAGATCGGCCTCAATTTGCTTGCAGCGTTGAAAGTTGGCGGCAACGGTATTGATAAGTAATCTGTGGTTGGCATAACTGTCGAGCAAGGTGAGTTGATGTTCACTCTTTAACATTGCATGGTGGGCATGTTGGCCGTGAATACTAATAAGCAACTGACCCAGTAATTTGAGCTGCGTCAATGGTACTGGATTACCATTGATGTAGGCGCGTGATCTGCCATCGCTACCAATCGTTCGACGTAGAATACACTCATCATCGAGTTCAAGATCGTTATCTTCTAACCAACGTTTCGCCAGTGGAATGTCATCTAAGGAAAAGCGGGCACTGACCTCGGTTTTATTGGCTCCGGGGCGAACACTGCTGGCATCGGCGCGATTGCCTAGACACAGGCCTAGCGCATCGATGGCAATCGATTTACCCGCACCGGTTTCACCTGTGATGCTGGTCATACCGGGGCGAAAATCCAGTTCTAAAAAACGGACGATAGCGAAGTTATTAATGCTGAGTTGGCAAAGCATAGTGAATTCCTGTCGAAAAACATACCAAACCACTGTATTGATAAACAGTATATACTGATTTTATATACAGTAAAGTGGCTTGGGTAAATAATCGGCATTAGTGGCAGTAAATATTTTTAATTAACTGATTATGCATAGGTTCTTACTAAGCTTTCTAAGGTAGGCAAACTGAAGAAAGTGACTAAGGTGCCAAATAGAATGCCCTGAGCACTGATTGAAGCCTGAGTGTTATAACGCTGGGCGAGTAAGTACACGCTCGCCGCAGTGGGCAGTGCGCTCAAGATCACGCCCATGATCAGGTAGTCGCCGCTTACGCCAAAACGGGTCAGCATAAAGTAGACGAGTGCCGGTTGGACAACGAGCTTGAAGAGGTTGATAAGGCACAGTTCGATAAAGTGTTTGGGACTCAATACGCCGCTATCTTTCTGGTAGCGCATCGCTTTGGCGAGCACCATGCCGATGGCAAATAACGCGCATGGGCTTGAGGTATTGCCTATTTGCTGGATCATTAGTGCCAGCCCTAAAGGCAATTTTATCGCTAGCGCCGAAATGCCGACGCCAATCAAGCTACCAATCACGATAGGGTTTTTACCGACCGCCATCGCCATTATGACTAAGGCGTGGTGTTTTCTTTGGGTGTTAGTGGCCAGTTCCATCGAAACTAAGGCAACGGCAAACATTAGCACGGATAATAAGCTGGCAATCGCGGCGGCGACTAAGGCACTTTGTTGCTGCGGAAAGAGGATGATGAGCAGTGGAATACCAATAAATGCGGTATTACCAAAGGTGGCATTGAGGGCTCGAATGGCGGCGACCGCATGCTGTCTAGGGTTAGCAAGCAGCGATAGCCCAAGGCAGACAAGATAAGTGATCACCATCGCTGTGCTGTAGCCCGCAATAAATCCCCATTGCAAAATCTCGCCAATCGGCTGCTGGGCGAGGGCGATAAGCATGATTGCTGGGAACGCAATATAGTAGACATATTGGTTCAGCACGTGATCCGTATCGACGGGCAAGAGTTTGAATTTTTGTACTAGTGTGCCGAGCAACATGATCCCGAAGACGGCAAACAGAGGGGTTAACATGGTCATTTCCCTCACGCATCCTTACGATTAAATTTGAATAAACTCGCCAACCGTAGTCATTTTACTATCGCTATGATTTTTGGTGGGCACAGTGACAGCACTTACTGCTTTTTATGTCACTTTAGCGCTAGCGCAGTAAAAATTACTCCAAAATAACATACCATTCCAGACATATGCTATTGCGCTATGGTCGTATAAGTGAATAATTCAATGGTTAAAACACAATCACTGAGTGAATTTAGCGTTTTAACGTCAATACCCAATATGTGAAATTAGGATATGCAATGAGTGATGATTTAGGTGCTGAACTACAACTTGTCTATCTTTTTGTGCATTTAGTCAATGCGGGCAGTTTTTCACTGGCGGCAAAAGAGTTAGATATGCCCATTGCCACAGTGAGTCGCAAGTTAGCGAAGTTAGAAGATAAGCTCGATAAACAGCTTTTTATGCGCAGCACCCGCAAGTTGCGACTGACAGAGGAAGGGCTGGCGCTCTTTCAACGCTACCAGAGTGTGGTTGCTCAATTTGATGAACTGAGTGGTTTAGGCTGCGATAAACCCGAGGGCACCTTGCGCATTGCTGCACCCATTTCGATTATTTCCATCGTGTTTATTCAAGCATTGAATGAGTTTGGCCGGCTGTATCCCGATATTCGTTTGCATATTTCCCAGAGTAATGAGTTAGTGGATTTGATCGACAAAGGCATAGATGTGGCGATTGTTGGCGGTGCTCAGCCTGATTCTTCTTGGGTGTCGAGTACCTTAGGTGAGCTCGATTATTGCCTGTTTGCTACGCCAGAATATTTAGCTCAGGCACCTAAACTTGAGCATCCCGATGATCTTGAAGCCCATCAACTGATAAAAGTTTGGCCTCTGTTTAATTGGCATTTAAAGCATCCAAGTGGCGAGTCTTTTTATTTTAATGGCCCGACTAAGCTTACCCTCACGGATTTGCACGGTGCGATTCAGGCGACCTTAGGCCATGGTGGGATCTTGTATGGTCCTGAACTGTTTGTAAAACAGCAGATTAAAGAGGGGAAACTTAACGTATTACTACCGGAATGGATTGGTGAGCAGAGGCGAATTTCGATTTTATATCATCAGCGCAGCCAGCAGCCGTTAAAGGTCAGAGTTTTTATTGAGTTTATGCAGTCGAAGGCGCCTGAGCTCTTTTCTGTTCGTTGATTTAACGAGGAAACTGATTTTTTTAACCTCTTTTAGGTTTTTCCGTGTTTTTACTCATGGTGTTTTGCGCGTGTTTTACGTCCAGCAGGCTGGAGCGTGTCGCAGGTAAGATGCCGAGTTTTAAAAAATACGTTACTAAACGTCGTCGCTCGAATAAAGAACCAATACGCTGTTGATCTTTGATGGTTAATTTCCAACTGTCGGTGCGTCCCTCGCTATTGATTAAAGTAAATCCTTGATAAAAATGTTTTTAATTGGAATGTCTCAATCTGTATTGACGATGCTGATAGCAGTTGGGTAGCTTTGGCGTGATGCATTAGTGGGGTGTAATAGGATGATTCTGTATGGATAATAGGTGCTTGAGTCACCCCAAGCACCCCCATCAATTAAGCGACGCTGATACCAATATTTGATACGCCCGCTTCGATAATGTCTTTGCGTAAACCCTTGACCAGTTCTGCGGTGATCTTTGGATTTTCTTCAATAATTTCCAGCAGAGAATTTTGTAATTCTTTCTCTTCTTCCATGACTTCATGGGCGAAAACGAAATCATCTAACGCTTCATCCACCAAATCGACATCGCTGATGGCTTCGATATAGTTAGCCACTGTGCTGGATGACAGTTTGCTGATATTGACTATGTCTTCTTCAATTTTGCCTTGAATCGCACCCAGTAAGGTCGATATGGCGACCACTGCATCCATAGCAGGATAGACGCCATAGGCTTCAAAATCAGCGGGTTCTGGGGTGTTATCTTCAAGACGCTGTAAATGCACATCGACATTGAATTTAAGCTTAGGGTCGTACTGGGATTGCCACAATAGTTCTAATGCGGTACTCAACACCGTTGGATCGCCAAACTCACAGACTTCGGAAAACAGTTGATAGTTGGGCAACATACGTTGGCAAAGTGCAGTGGCAAAGAGTTGTTTTTGCGGCAGTGTTAACGCTTTAAGACGTTTAAAGAAGCCTGTTTTTTTTGTCATCGGTTATTTCCACTGATAGCTGTGATATCACTTGATTTGCCACAGATTCTACCTTAGTTAACTCATCAAGTAACTCTAGTATTTCGGGTTCGAGATCTTCTACTGATGTTTCACGTTTTAGTGCTGATTCAATTTCTTGGCATAACCTTTGTATTGTAGGCACGCCGCAATAACAGCTCGCACCATGCAGCTTATGGAGAGTACTGAGCATGACAGGGTGATCGTTTTGACTTAGGGCTGTTTGAATCGTTGCCACGGTTTGCGGTAAGGAATCGAGCAACATTCTGAGCATATCTAAGGCGAGATCAGCCTTGTGATTGGCTTGGGTTAAGCATAAATCCCAGTTCAGCGTATGCAGGTCAAAATGAGTGAATTTAGGCCGAGTGATCCAGCGATGGATAACGTCTTTGAGCGCCGCTTCATCGATAGGTTTAGGCAAATATCCATCCATGCCGCTGCCTAAAATCAGCTCGCGTTCTTCGGCAATCGCATGGGCCGTCACGGCAATAATTGGCGTATTGCGGTTGATCGAGCCTTGGCGAATTTGCTTTGTGGCGCTGATGCCATCTGTGCCAGGCATTTGAATATCCATAAAAATCAAATCAAAGGTGCGAGTCTTCGCCTGTTTAACGGCCTCATCACCACTGTTGACGGCAACCACAGTGGTGACTAATTCGCGGAGTAAAGTATCAATCAGTTTTAAGTTGGCAAAGTTATCATCCACCGCTAACACGGTTAAGGATTGGCGCGCTACCGGCGTGGATATTGTCGCAGGGGCTATGATGTCGTACTCCATCGGTGGATAGAGTAAGTTGCGTGCAAGCTGGTGTTCGCTGACGGGAATAGATAGCATCACATCGGCATTCGGGCGAATAAATTGGCTTAAAACATCCTGCTCTTGGCAATCGTATAGCGCCACAAGGCAATCGGTTTTTGTCTTTGCTAAGTTCAGTGTGCTCACCAGTTGTGTTGAATCGCTAAACCCATGGCAACTCAAGAGAATATAGTCGTATGGCACTTCAGCCGTGGTGAGCGTAGTCAACAAGCTTGGGATATGCAGATGGTGGGTAACTTTGGTATTCCATTGATTTAATTGGCGACTCAAGACGGCATGAGTCAGCACTCGGGGTTCGTAAAACAGTATGGTTTTATCTTTGAGTTTTTCGAGCGGCAGTGAATCACCGATTTGGAACTGACCTAAGCCGAGCGGCAAACTGAACCAGAAGTTTGAACCTTTTTTTGGGGATGAAGTAAAACCGATTTGGCCGCCCATTTGATTCACTAAACGTTTCGTTATCACCAAGCCTAAGCCGGTACCACCGAAGCGACGCGAAATGGAGGAGTCTGCTTGGCCAAAGGCTTGGAATAAAAAGTCTTGTTGGCTTTCATCGATACCGATACCTGTATCGACCACATCACAACGCAATACTAGCTGTTCATCCGACTGGCTCTGTCGTTCAATTTTGACCATCACGCTGCCAGAGTCGGTGAATTTTATCGCGTTACCGACCAAATTATTGATGATTTGACATACGCGTCTGGCATCGCCATTGACATTGTCGGGCACGTTAGGGGCGATATCGACCACGAGTTCTAGACCTTTCGCCTGGGCGCTGCCAGAGATCAAGGTGATCGTATCACCTATGGTTTCTCTCAGGCCGAAGGTCATGTTTTCCAACACCATTTTGCCAGCTTCGAGTTTAGAAAAATCGAGAATGTCGTTGATGATACCCAGCAGGTTAGTGGCACTGCGCTCAATGGTTTTGATGTAATCGACTTGGCTTGAATGTAAAGGGGTCTTCACCAATTGCCGTGCAAAACCGATAACGCCATTAAGCGGCGTACGTAACTCGTGGGACATATTCGCTAAAAATTCAGATTTAATCCGGCTGGCTTCTAAGGCGCGTTTTTTAGCTAAATCTAATTCGACGTTTTGGATTTCGATCTGCTCTAAGGTTTCCCGCAGATCCGAGGTGGCTTGGTCGATATTTTGCTGCATCTCATCATGGTAGTCTGACAACGAACCCGCCATGGAATTGATACCGCGTTTGAGCAAGTCCAGCTCACCAATCAAGTTGCCATCTAAGCGGGCATCCAATTTACCTTCACGGATCCTTGCAATGACGCGCACCATTTCCGTAATAGGCTGAGTGACGTGTTTCACCAGGCGAAAAGTGAAGAGTAGGTTCAGCTGTACGCCAATCAATACCATAATAAAAGCGGCAACAGCAGCTCTATGTTGTTCTAATAAAGCGCCCTCTTTATTGATAATGATGGCGATATAACCTAAACGATGACCATTATCTGTCTGGATATCGTCATTCGCGGGAGCGGCAGTCGGGCCGGTAGCAAAAATCGGCGACCGTAAAATAAGGCTGTCGTCCACATATTCAACTTCTGTTTTATGCAGGGTGTTGAGGGCTTCTTTATAACGCATAATTTCAACATCTTTATGGTAGTGGGAGGTCACAAAGAGTTGATTATTCGCGTCGAAAATGGCGATGGATTTCACTAAGGTGGATTTGTTGAGCTGCGCCGCTGCGAGTAAGCGTTTAGTCGCCTCGCGATCATGGGTTACTAAACCTATTTCACTGGCAATCGACAGGGGCTCGATGATATTGCTGCTCTGTTCGACGAGTGTATCTTCGAGCTCATAAAAACGGTTTATGGTAAAGTAGCTGCCAAGAAGAATGCCAACCAAGATTGTTGGCGCCAGCGCCAGCACCAGAACCCAAGAACGTAGGCTGTATTTGGTCATGTTGTTGACAGGGTTCATAGCTGAGATGGTGTTTCCTGTGACAGAGGCGAAGACAATGCTATAAGACTGCCAGAAAGAGGGCGGTCTTTGCCAGTATTTTATTGATTGAGAGGCCGGAATGGCGCAATTTTTTAAAGAAAAACCAAATAGTTCCAAGCAGTTGTCGGCTAAGTTATCGCTGAGCGTAGAACAGCTCGATCATTTAGGCGCCGGTATCGCGCAACATCAAGGTAAAGTGGTGTTTATCCCTGGCGCTTTGCCTGATGAAACCGTGACGGTACAGCTCACCGAGCAAAAGAAAAATTATGCACGTGCCAAGTTGATTAAAGTCGATATCCCGAGTGCTGAGCGCGTTACGCCCGAGTGTCCCCATTACCACACCTGCGGCGGCTGCGACTTACAGCATATGTCATTATCGGGTCAGCGTGAGCATAAAGAAGCGGCGCTACTGGATATTATGGCGAAGTTTGCAGGCACTGAAGGCGGCGCGTTATCACCCGCACTCACAGGGCATGGCTGGCATTATCGTCGCCGTGCCCGTCTTGCTACTTTATTTGATAAAAATACCAAGCACTTAAGTTTAGGCTTTCGCGCGGCCAGTAGCAGCAATGTGGTGCCAATCAGCCAATGCCAAGTATTAGCTAAGCCGTTATCGGACTTGATCGTCCCCTTTGCTAAGTTGCTTAACCAATTGTCGGCTAAAGCCAGCTTAGGTCATCTGGAGTTGATAGCCGCCGATAATGGTCATTTCGCCGTACTGCGGATCACTAAGGCGTTAAACGATAAAGATGTTGCTAAGTTGTCAGCCTTTGCCGAGCAGCATCAGATCCATATTTGTCTGCAGGACAACGAAGGTCAATGTCAAGGCGTCGGCGGCGAGTTGGTGTTACCGCGTTATCAGCTGTTAGATGAAAATGTGGCGTCGGATGGGGTGAGCTTAAGTTTCACGCCCGGTAACTTTGTGCAAGTCAACGGACAGATTAACAAGGCCATGGTCGCTCAAGCGATGGATTGGTTAGCGCCAGCGCCAGATGAGCGTATTTTGGATTTGTTCTGTGGCATGGGTAATTTCAGTTTGCCCTTAGCGAAAATGGGTGCGGATGTCATTGGTGTCGAAGGGGTTGCCGAAATGGTGACTCAGGCACGGGTGAACGCTAAAGCTAACAATCTGGATAAACTCACCTTTTACCACGGCGATTTAAGTGCGGATTTATCCCTTGAACCTTGGATGGGTAAGATTGATAAATTATTGCTCGATCCTGCCCGCGCGGGTGCCTTCGAAAGCTTGCAATGGCTTAAAAAAATGAAGCCGCGCAAAGTCGTGTATGTCTCTTGTAATCCTGCAAGTTTAGCGCGCGATAGTGTGGTGTTATTAGAGCGCGGTTATCAACTGCAAAAGTTGGGCTTAATTGATATGTTCCCACAAACACACCATATCGAAGCGATGGCCCTGTTTGAGTTAACTCAGTAAGGATTGCCAAGTAAGCTTTTTGGGTTGAAAAAGTAATCAAGTCACCGGTAATTCGTTAAAAGTTGTAAATAATGTGGTTGTTGGGTTTGACAAGTTGTGCGCAATGCTGAAGATAGGGAAACTTGAATAGTGCGCACTTTCTTCGGTGCACATATAAGGAAATAGATTAGATGGTCTCTGTTCGCGAAGCGCATTTTAATGATCCCGATTTTCATATCGAAAAATGGGTGGCTCGTTACGTTCATCATGCCGATGAAGCGCAAATGCTGCTCACCTTGATTGGGCAAATTGACGCCTTACCAACTAAGAGTCCTGCGGCGAAGAGAGAATTGATCGAACGTGCCCGTGAAATGGTTGAGATCCTAGCGCCATTGAACATGGACATTGAAACCTTGCAAGCGGCGATTCTGTTTGTGGTGCTCGATGCTGGATTACTGACCGAAGACGCTATCCAAGAAAAATTTGGTGAGCCGCTGGCGCGTTTAGTCGCGAGTGTAGTGACCATGAACGCCATCGGCGCCTTGAAAATCAATCCTAATAGTCGCTCCACCGAGCCGCAAATCGACAATATCCGCCGCATGTTATTGGCGATGGTTGAAGATGTGCGCGCCGTGGTGATCAAACTGGCTGAGCGTGTGTGTTTACTGCGGGCGGTTAAAAATGCCGACGAAGAAACGCGCGTGCTGCTGGCCCGTGAAATTGCCGACATTTATGCGCCGCTGGCTAACCGTTTAGGGATTGGACAATTGAAGTGGGAGCTGGAAGATATTTCTTTTCGCTACCTGCATCCAGATACTTATAAAGACATCGCTAAGCAATTAGATGGCAAACGACTGGATCGTGAAGTCTTTATCGACAAGTTTGTCAGCCAGTTGCAACAAAGATTAGATGAAGATCAAATTCGCGCTAAGGTCTACGGCCGGCCGAAACATATCTACAGTATTTGGCGCAAGATGAAGGGCAAACACCTCAAATTTGATGAGTTGTTTGACGTGCGCGCCGTGCGCATCGTAACTGAGCGTTTGCAGGATTGTTATGGCGCATTAGGCGTAGTGCATACGCTTTGGCACCATATTCCGCGGGAATTTGACGACTATGTCGCTAACCCTAAACCGAACGGTTATCAATCGATTCATACTGTCGTGGTGGGGCCTGAGGGCAAAACCGTTGAAATTCAGATTCGTACCCAAGATATGCATGAAGATGCTGAGCTGGGTGTGGCCGCGCATTGGAAATATAAAGAAGGCAATCACAGCGGCAAGCAAAGCGGCTACGAAGAAAAAATTAACTGGCTGCGTAAAATTCTGCAATGGCAGGAGGACGTGGTCGAAAGTGGCAACTTGGTTGAAGAAGTGCGCAGCCAAGTGTTTGAAGACAGAGTGTATGTGTTCACCCCAAGCGGTGAAGTCGTCGATTTGCCACTGGGCTCAACCGTGCTCGACTTTGCCTATTACATTCACTCCCAAGTGGGACATAAATGTATTGGTGCTAAGGTTGATGGCCGTATTGTACCGTTTACCTATCAGGTTGAAACCGGTGAGCGAATCGATATCATCACCTCGAAACAGCCCAATCCTAAGCGCGACTGGCTTAACCCTAACTTAGGTTATATTCGTACTTCGCGGGCGCGCTCAAAAATCCAGCATTGGTTTAAGCAGCAGGACAGAGACAAGAATATTGTCGCCGGCAAAGAAATGCTCGAATCAGAATTGGCTCGGGTCAGCCTTAAAATTAAAGACGCCGCCATTGCGGTCGAGCGCTTTAATATGGCGAGCATGGATGACTTACTGGCGGCCATTGGCGGCGGTGATGTGCGTCTGCATCAAGTGGTTAACCATATTCAGAGCCGTCTACGTTTAGACGAAGCGTCGGAAGAAGATGCGGTCGAAGAATTAGTTAAGAAAGGCCAACATAAGCCGACATCGAGCAGTCGTGGTCAGGTTGAAGTCAACGGCGTGGGGAACTTGCTTAACCATATCGCCCGTTGTTGTCAGCCAGTTCCCGGTGATGAGATTTTAGGTTTTATCACTAAAGGTCGTGGCATTTCTGTGCATCGCGCTGATTGTGAACAAGTTAAAGAGTTAATGCGGGTTCACCCAGAGCGCGGTGTTGAGGTGGTCTGGGGCGAAAATTACTCCGGCGGTTATCGGATGCGTTTGCGGGTATTAGCCCATGACCGCAGTGGTTTATTGCGTGATTTAACCTCAGTGCTGGCCGCTGAAAAATCCAATGTATTGGCCATGAGCTCGTCATCGGATACTAAAAATCAAACAGCGGCGATAGAGTTGGAACTGGAGCTTTATAACCTCGATGGTTTATCGCGAGTGTTATCGAAACTGACTCAGGTCGATAGCGTGATCGAGGCAAGACGACTTTAAGTTAGTCATACCTTTTGAAGCGAACGCTATTTATACCCAAGCCACCTGAAACTCGTATCTTCAGGTGGCTTGGGTATATGTCAAAATTTATCTTGTACTTACCCCATTAGTAGACACCTTAGAGGGCTTCATTGGAGACTGATTTATAAAAATGCATAATGTAATGATCTGGGCAACTATTGATATCTAATTCTTGCACAGTGAAGCCGGCTGCCATTACCTCAGTAACGGCTTGCTCAGGTGAAACC
This sequence comes from Shewanella sp., assembly GCA_051652445.1. Classification (GTDB taxonomy): domain Bacteria; phylum Pseudomonadota; class Gammaproteobacteria; order Enterobacterales; family Shewanellaceae; genus Shewanella. The sequence goes on along the minus strand of JBOFUF010000139.1, from coordinate 647 downwards.
CGTGCATTACTGCCTTTAAAATCAACAAATACGACTCGTGTTTGAGTTGAAATTTGCTGATGTAAGTGCATCAAAAACAGTGGTCTATCGTAGATAAATCGATATACGTTCGCCAAAAAAACCAGATCACAATGGTTTGGTAAGCAGGGATCTGTTGGCAGGCTTTGACGCACCGTAATCGCCCCCAATTTGGTATCGGCAAATCGGGTTTGCATATGTCGTACCATATTAAGCTCGGGATCAATCGCATAAACGTGTCCCAGCGGCAATCGCTCAGCTAATAACGCGGTGAAATAGCCGGTCCCTGCGCCAACATCGGCAACGATCATATCGGATCTCAGTTCCAACACCTCTAGAATACGTGAGGTGTTTTGCCATTCCTGCCGATTAGGTGCATCAAAAATCAAGCTTAAACGTTCTGGTTCAGAAAAAAAGATAGTGGCAGCGTTGGCCATAAAGAAGTCCTTATTAATAAATATTGGCGCACCTAGGTGCGTGATGCGACCATGACGTTCAGGTTATTTTTTGCTGTGAAATAATGGTTGATCACGCAGATCTTGTTCTGACCAGAAATTGACATTGAATTGAGCATCATCGGTTAACTCGATGCGGTGCCAATATTGTGGTGGGCTGGTGGCAAATTGACC
>JBOFUF010000138.1:0-3138 GCA_051652445.1 Shewanella sp. | reverse complement strand
ATGGCTTAGTCCATATGCTTGGACTGCAAGTGCATGATGTTGGGGGTTTCTCTCACGATGAGCGAGGTACCCATATCGCAGCGCCCGAGGGCCATCCATTTCTGCGGTGCACCCGCATTTTAGCGCCAAACCAGGTATTGACCATGGAGCCGGGATTATACATTATTGATACTTTGCTCAGTGAGCTTAAGCAGGATAGTCGTGGTCTGCAGATAAACTGGCAAACCGTTGATGAGTTAAGACCTTTTGGCGGTATTCGTATCGAAGATAATGTCATTGTGCACCAGGATAGAAACGAGAATATGACCCGTGAGCTCGGCTTGGCCGATTGATGTTGGCGAACGCTAGATTAGGACGAATTTGTGCTTGAAAGTTATAACGTTCCCTATGATTCAATTATCATTGAAGAAGAGATAAAGCACAGCCGTTTTATCTCTTTTCTCTTTCATTGCGATAGTGTTGATAAAATAAAGTTAGTGCTCACTCACATGAGGCGTGACTACCCCGGTGCCAGTCATTATTGTTCAGCTTTTGTCGCTGGCGCACCCAATGATAGCGTTCTGATTGGTTCAAGTGATGACGGCGAGCCAGCTGGCAGTGCGGGTCGACCTATGTTAGCAGTGTTACAAGGGGCGACTATTGGCGAAGTCGGCGTTGTTGTTGTGCGTTATTATGGCGGGACTAAGCTCGGTGTCGGTGGGCTTGTTCGGGCTTATACGTCGGGCTTAAGGCAAGGTTTAGCTTTATTACCGACCCAAGTTAAACAGTTGCGCTATCCCGCTAGGCTGCGTTGTGACTATGCGCAGTTACGTGATGTCGAACATTTGTTACAGCAAGTGGACGCGGTTATCCTCGATAAGCGATTTGCCGAAGCGGTAGACATAGTGTTTGAAATAGGACGACACCAGCGGGCATGGCTTTGTGAGTCTTTGGCAACACTTAGCCAGGGAAATTTGAGACCTGAGTTTGAGCTGTGATGCCTGTGTAAATTATGCCAAAATAGCCAAGATATTGAACATACGGAATGATTGAAATCACTTAATGCAATATAAAACCATAATAAGAATTATAGGCCTACTGATTGGTTTATTTTCAATCACTATGCTGCCACCTGCGCTGATTGCTGTTTGGTATAAAGATGGTGGCGGCACGGCGTTTATGCAAGCATTTTTTGTCAGCCTATTTATTGGTTTCTGGCTTTGGTATCCCAATCGCCACTGTAAAGAAGAGTTGCGTACCCGAGAGGGCTTCCTGATTGTCGTGCTGTTTTGGACAGTATTGGGTTCTATCGGTGCCTTGCCATTTATTTTCTCTCATCAGCCACATTTAAGTTGGACTGACAGTTTTTTTGAATCTTTCTCTGCGCTAACCACGACTGGGGCCACTGTGATTGTCGGCCTCGATTTTTTACCGAAAGCCATTTTGTTTTACCGTCATATGCTGCAATGGCTCGGTGGTATGGGGATTATTGTGCTCGCCGTAGCCATTTTACCCGTACTAGGGGTGGGGGGAATGCAGCTTTACCGTGCAGAAATTCCGGGGCCGGTGAAAGACAGTAAGATGACCCCGCGGATAGCTGAGACGGCTAAGGCTTTGTGGTATATCTATTTGTTGTTAACCATTGCCTGTGCGGGTGCCTATTGGTTAGCCGGAATGAGCCTGTTTGATGCGATTTGTCACTCTTTTTCAACCATCGCTATTGGAGGGTTTTCTACCCACGATGCCAGTATGGGCTATTTCGATAGCCCGACGATTAACCTCATTTGTGTATTCTTTTTAATTGTTTCAGCTGTTAACTTTAGCGTGCATTTTGCCGCATTCTCGCGGCGAGGCATTAACGTTAGAATTTATTTTAAAGATGCCGAATTTAAGCTGTTGGTAGCGATTCAACTTATTCTCACCGCGATTTGTTTTTTCACGCTTTATCATTCAGGCATTTATGACTCACCAGAAGAAACCTTAGATCACGCCTTATTTCAAGCCGTTTCTGTGGCGACAACGGCAGGATTCGGTACGGATAGTTTTCATGTGTGGCCACTATTTTTGCCTATGTTATTAATCTTTTCGAGTTTTATTGGTGGTTGTGGCGGTTCCACTGCGGGGGGGATAAAAGTTATTCGAGTGATTCTATTGTTGCTGCAAGGCTCCCGTGAACTTAAGCGGCTAGTGCACCCTAAGGCGATGTTTTCGATTAGAATTGGCTCTAAAGCCTTACCCGATCGTGTTGTTGATGCTGTATGGGGGTTCTTCTCTGCTTATGCGCTTGTGTTTGTTATTTGTCTGCTTGCACTTATGGCGATGGGATTAGACGACATTACCGCTTTTAGTGCAACGGCGGCTTGCCTAAATAATCTCGGGCCGGGTTTAGGTGAGGTCGCCAGTAATTATGCCAGTATTGGTGATGGTGCCAAGTGGGTATTGGTCGTGGCTATGTTGTTTGGCCGCCTGGAAATATTTACCTTATTGATTTTGTTTACGCCAACTTTCTGGAAGAATTAATCATGCAGACATTAATAATATATTCGACGATTGATGGCCAAACATTGGCAATTTGCAAAAAAATGAAGACGATTGCTGAGCAAGCGGGAGAGCTCGTTGCGCTGGTCACTTTAGAACAGGTGGAAGCATTGAGCTTAGCGGATTTTGATAAAGTGCTCATTGGCGCCAGTATTCGCTATGGTAAACATAGACCCGAGCTTTATCAGTTTGTGAATCGCTACCATGCGGTGTTAGATACTAAGATTAATGGTTTCTTTACCGTTAACGTTGTGGCGCGTAAACCCTTTAAAAATACGCCTGAAACCAACCCTTATATGCAAAAATTTCTTAAATTATCGCTGTGGCAGCCGCAGCAGCTAGAAGTATTTGCAGGTAAGATTGATTACCCAAAATACGGTTTCTTCGATCGTACTATGATACGTTTCATCATGTGGATGACTAAAGGGCCAACCGATATCGCAGGTACCTTTGAGTTTACCGATTGGGCAAAAGTTGACGCCTTTGGTAACCGTTTTAGTCAACCGTAAAAATGATTAAACCCTCGTGATGCGTAGCTAACGAGGGCTTAAATTTAGATAAATGTTACCGTATCAGACTGCACAATAGCGGCTATGTAAAATCGCAATAACTTGGCTGACT
>JBOFUF010000137.1:0-6868 GCA_051652445.1 Shewanella sp. | reverse complement strand
CTGGCGACCGGGGATACATCTTGCACACCAGAAGTCCGTGCATAAAAAAGGGCGCTATTTTAGCACCCTTTCTTTTATTCGGCATTACAGCATCATCACGGCGCGCGGTTTATTGCGTAGGCGTTTCTGATTTCTTTTCTCTGCTGAGCAGCTCTTTAGCGGCATCGACCGGCGATTTACCTTGGTACAAGACTTGGTAAATTTGCTCAGTGATCGGCATTTCAACCCCGAGGCGTTTGGCAAGCGTAAACACCTCTTTGGTATTGCGATAACCTTCAACCACTTGGCCGATTTCAGCCTGTGCAGTCATCACATCACAGCCTTTACCTAAGGCTAAACCGAAACGACGGTTACGGGATTGGTTGTCGGTACAGGTCAACACTAAGTCGCCTAACCCCGCCATTCCCATAAAGGTGGCCGCATTGGCCCCTAAGGCTTCGCCTAAGCGCGTCAATTCGACTAAACCACGGGTGATCAATGCGGTACGCGCATTTGCACCAAAGCCGATACCGTCAGACATACCCGCACCAATCGCGATCACGTTCTTTACCGCACCGCCAAGTTGCAGTCCGGTAAAGTCGTCGTTGGCGTAAACCCGCAAACATTTAGGGCTGTGTAACAGCTCGACGAGATCGTTGGTGAACGTAGGACAAGTGCCCGCAACCGAAATAGCCGTTGGTAATCCCATGGCTAATTCTTTCGCGAAGGTAGGACCAGATAACACCGCTAGCGGATAGTGCTCACCTAATACATCACGGGCCACATCTTGCAGCAAACGTCCGGTTTCAGGCTCGAGGCCTTTCGTTGCCCATACGATGCGCGCATCGCTACGGAGTAACGGTTTAGCTTGCTTAAGCACGGTTCCAAATACATGGCTTGGCACCACAACTAACACATTGTTGCTGGCGGCTAAGGCTTTGGCCAAATCGGCTTCGACGTGTAAACAATCAGGAAACGCAATACCAGGCAAAAATGCTTGGTTGCTCTTGTCTTGAGCGAGCGTTTGCATGTGGACAGAATCATGTCCCCATAACAAGGTCTTATGACCGTTGCTGGCTAAAGAAATGGCAAGGGCGGAGCCATAAGAGCCCGCCCCTAATACCGTGATATCGGCAGAGTTTTTCATGTAATTACGCGTTAGCTTCTTCGGCAGCTGGTGCAGTTGCAGCAGCTTGACGTTGTTGCACGTATTGAGCAAACAGCGCGTCGAAGTTAACAGGTGCTAAGTTTAGTTGTGGGAACGTACCACGACCGACTAAGCTGCCCACGGTTTCGCGAGCATAGGGGAATAGGATGTTAGGGCAGTATGCACCTAATGAATGAGCCAGTTGTGGCTCAGTCAGACCCGTGATAGAGAAGATACCCGCTTGTTGTACTTCACATAGGAAAGCGGTATCACCACCGTTTTGCGCCGTCACTGTTAAAGACAGGACCACTTCATACACATCATCAGCTAATTTAGCGCTGCGTGTGTCTAAATCTAACTTAACTTCTGGGTTCCATTCTTTTTGGAATACCGTTGGGCTGTTAGGCGTTTCGAAAGACACATCTTTAGTGTAAACACGTTGGATGTTGAATTGTGGGGCTTGTTGTTCGTTGTTTGCTACTTCAGCCATAATTTTCTACCTATCCTATCAATGTTGTATCGGCTTTTCGTTGAAAGCCCATTCTTATTTGAAAGCCAATGACGATTTTAAAGCCAATGACGATTTTAAACGTAAATTGGCTCAGGGCTTATGTTACTCAAGTCCCATATCAGATCTTGGTATCATGCCAACTTGCACCCATATTCGGGTATCGATCGAACCCGCTAAAAAACTGATATTAAGCCCTTAGCGACCCTAGGCATCAGTATGCCAAACCATGATGACTTCTATTGCTGCACTGTCCTGTGGAGTGAGTGCGGCTTAAATCATGACAGCCATCGACAGCTTACTTTTTACTTTTTGAAACCAGCAAATTAGCGGCGTTCCATTCACCCATCCCCCCTTTTAAGCTGTACAGGTTTTCGAAACCTTGCTTACTTAAAAGTTGAGCAGCTTGAGACGAGGTCATGCCAGCATTACATACCAATATAATGGGACTGGCTTTATACTTTTCAAGGGCTGATATCTGATTATTTTTAATATCGGCCAGCGTAACGTTAAGTGCATCAACAATATGCCCCTTACGGAACTCATCACTCGAGCGCACATCAACGACTTTAGCGTCTTGCCTGTTCACTAAAAGAGTCAGCTCTTGATGGGAAATATTTTTGATTTTTGACATGCTCGACTTGATGATACTCGCAACGAGCACAACAAATAATCCCACCCAAGCCAGACTTAACATTGGGTTAGCTTTAAAAAATTCGATATATTCTTGCATAATGATTGCCCGCATAAATGGCGAAAATTCGATAAGGGCACAGAGTATACCGATTGCCTTGGCAGATTGCAGCAGTTTAGTCGCGGTTAGAGATCGCACTTTTAGCGCAATGGCCGCGGCATACGTTACCCGCCACTCACAGAATCGGCCGAATTAGTGATTCGATGACCTTAATCGGGGTAAAGCGCTTTTTCATACCCCACTAACGTAGTAGTATTTGACCCATTTCAGATTTCTATCGCTTCTATAAAACTTAAAGGTATCACCATGACGACAGCTAAACGTCCGCTCACGTTGTTGATCCTCGATGGCTGGGGCTACCGTGAAAACACGCATAACAATGCGATTTTCCACGCCAAGACTCCAGTACTCGACCGTATCAACGCGACCTATCCCCATAGTTTGATTTCAGGTTCTGGTTTAGATGTGGGCCTGCCCGATGGCCAGATGGGAAATTCTGAAGTTGGTCACATCAACTTAGGCTCTGGCCGTGTGGTTTATCAAGAGCTCACTCGTATCAGCAAAGCCATTGTTGATCATGAGTTTGAACAAAATCCGGCCCTGTGCAATGCCATCGACTCGGCCATTAAAGCCGGCGGCGCCGTGCACATTATGGGCTTGCTTTCCCCTGGTGGCGTCCACAGCCATGAAGAACATATCGAAGCGATGTGCCGTATGGCCGTTGCGCGCGGTGCAACTCAGGTTTTTCTGCACGCTTTCCTTGATGGCCGCGATACGCCACCACGCAGCGCTAAGGGTAGCTTGAGCCATTTTGATGATCTGTTTACTACATTAGGTCATGGCCGTATTGCCTCGATTATTGGGCGTTACTTTGCGATGGACAGGGATAATCGCTGGGATCGCGTGTCACAAGCTTACGACTTAATCACCCAGGGCAAGTCAACATTCCAATACGATAATGCCGTAACCGCATTGGAAGCGGCTTACGAACGTAACGAAAACGACGAATTCGTCTCTTCATCGGCGATCACAGATGCCAATGGTCAAGTGACCAGCGTAAAAGACGGCGATGCCCTGATTTTTATGAACTTCCGTGCTGACCGCGCTCGTCAAATCACCCGTAGCTTTATTCACCCAGATTTTGATGGTTTCGAACGCGCTGTTATGCCTAAAATGCACTTCGTCACCTTGACTGAGTATGCAGGCGATATCACTGCACCTATCGCTTATCCATCTGAAAACTTAGTCAACACTTTAGGTGAAGTGCTACAACAACGAGGTCGCACTCAACTACGTATCTCCGAAACGGAGAAATACGCCCATGTGACTTTCTTCTTTAATGGCGGTAAAGAAGAGCCATTCGAAGGAGAAGATCGCATCCTCATCAACTCGCCTAAAGTAGCAACGTACGATCTACAGCCTGAGATGAGTTCAGCCGAGCTGACCGACAAGTTAGTGGCAGCAATTGAATCAACCCAGTACGACGTGATCATCTGTAACTATCCCAATGGTGACATGGTTGGCCACACCGGTAATTTCGATGCTGCGGTTAAGGCTTGTGAAGCGGTTGATGCTTGCCTGAGCCGAGTGGTAGATGCGCTGGCAAAAGTGGGCGGAGAATGTATTATTACCGCCGACCACGGCAATGCCGAGCAAATGACCGACGAAACCACAGGTCAGGCTCACACGGCCCACACCAGTGAACTGGTGCCTTTCATCTTTGTTGGACGCGATGCGACCATAGATAAAGGTGGTAAACTCAGCGATATCGCACCGACCATCCTGACCTTGATAGGCGAAGCCATTCCAGCAGAGATGACGGGGAAACCCTTAATCCACATTAAAGAGTAACCGTTACCTAGTGAGCACTCGACTCCTTGTTAAAGCCAGCATTATTGCTGGCTTTATGATGTTATGTTTCTCGGCAAATGCTTCTGACTTAGAGAAGCGTAAGTCCGAGTTAAAATCAATCCAAAAGCAAATAAATCAACAACAAAGCGCACTAAAAACCACCGGTAAGCAAAGAGAAAAACTGTTGTCATTACTGCGTAGTGATGAAGAAGCAATTGCGTCATCAGCTAAAAAAGTCAACAACACCAAAAACAGCTTAGCGCAAATAGACACTAAACTTACCGAGCTCAAACAACGTCAAGATGAGTTAGAAACGCTAAAAATAAGTCAGCAACAAACGCTGTCGAAACAGCTGTCGAGTGCCTATCTTGCCGGTAATCATGATTACACTAAGATGGTGCTCAATCAGCAAACTCCTGCCACTATTGAACGTATGTTGGCCTATTACGAATACCTCAATAAAGCGCGGATGAAATCGATCAACCAATTAAAGCAAACCTTGACCGAGCTAGATGAAATCAAGGTGTCGCAAACGAGTAAGCAAAACCAATTAACGAAACTCATGGCGGAACAACAAGTACAAGCCAAACGTTTGAGCCACGAGCAAGATCAGCGCCAACTAACCATTAAAGAACTGCAGCGCACCTTACATTCTAAAGGCGCAGAGCTGGAGCAGTTGCAAATTGAAGAGGCCAGCTTAAAACGCGTGGTCGAACAAGCGCTACGAGCCATGAAAGACACCCCGTCGATGGCAGGATTGGGCAAGCAAAACGGCAAACTTAAATGGCCGACTAAAGGTCGTGTCAGCGCCAGTTTTGGTAGCCAACGTTCCGGCCAAGTGGTGTGGAAAGGTATCATGCTTTCTGCACCGGAAGGGCAAAATATTCTAGCCGTTTCAGGGGGTAAAGTTATTTATGCCGACTGGTTACGCGGCTTTGGCCTCGTGATGGTTATCGATCACGGCAAGGGTTACATGAGCCTTTACGGCCATGCTCAAACCCTTTTAAAAAGCCCTGGTGTCATGGTAAAAAGCGGCGAAGCGATTGCTTTAGTTGGACGTTCGGGTGGACAGAGCGAGCCTGGCCTATACTTTGAAATAAGGCACAAGGGGCAAGCCGTCGATCCAGCGAAATACTGTCGCTAATCATAAGGTCCCCTATCACAGGGGACCTTATGAAATACACTATCCGCTACATCAGTTGCATTGGATTAGGTCTCACTTTTGGCCTATCTATCAGCCTCTTCAGCCAAGAGAGCACTAAATCCTACCGCGACAACTTTGACTATCCGTTACTTCAAGATGTACTTGAAACGGTTGAAACTTACTATATCAAAACCGTTTCCAAAGAAGAGTTAGTGCAAGCCGCTATCAAAGGTATTTTTGAGCATCTTGACCCCTATTCTAGCTTCTTAAGTCATCAAGAATTGCTCGATATTAACGATTCCAATCGCGGCGAATATTTTGGTTTTGGTTTCGAAGTCGCACCCCAAAAAGATCACATCAGCATCATCGCGCCCTTTGCCCATTCCCCCGCCGAACAAGCGGGAATTCGTGCCGGTGATATTATTATTAAACTTAACAATACACTGGCGACTGAGGCAAACTTGGCTGATATCCTCACTGAAATAAAAAGACATAGTATCAATCATCAAAGTATTAACTTAGTGCTAAAACGCAGTAATGACGATACCATCTTCAAAGTATCACTCAAGCCTAGCAGCATCACGATAGAATCTGTCACCACTCAACTACTTGATGGCGATATTGGCTATGTTAGATTAAGCAACTTCCAAGAAAACTCAACCACAGACATGGTGCGTTCACTTAGCCAATGGCAAAAAAAACCGCTCACGGGACTTATCTTAGACTTACGCAATAATCCTGGCGGCTTACTAGACCAAGCGGTTAAAATTGCAGACTTATTTCTCGAAAAAGGCCGCATAGTCTCAACCTCTGGCCGCTTCTTCGACGCCAACTCGGACTACTATGCCTCACCGCAAACCATGCTGACTAACGTGCCAATGCTAGTGTTGATCAACAAAGGTTCAGCCTCTGCATCCGAAGTGCTCGCCGCCGCACTACAGGAAAATGGTCGCGCTAAACTCTTAGGTGAAACCAGTTTTGGTAAAGGTACGGTACAAAGCCTGATCCCAATCTTACAAGACGGTAACGCAATTAAACTCACGATTGCCCAGTACAACACCCCCAAAGGTGAAAATATTCATAACAGAGGAATTGTGCCTGATATAAGCATCCCTGACTTAAAAATTGCCGCAGAAACGGGTTTAACTGTAAGTCAGCTAGCTATAATAGACACCCTATCCCCCCATGCATCACTGGCCCAAGATCATCAAGTGACCTCCGCCATTGCATGGATACAGCATCATGACGAATAAGAATAAACGGTGCGCTTACATGATTCCTTGGCACTATTGACCCTCTGCCTTTTTCACAGCCATGCGACCAAGATTACACTCATTATTGATGACATAGATTATCGTCATACAGATAAAGCCGTGCTGGCACTGCCGAGCACAGTAACACTCTCCGCCTTACCTCATACCCCGCTTGGCAAAGACCTCGCTAACGCAGCGCACCAAAAAGGCCACGAAATTATGCAGCATCTTCCCATGCAGGCGCTTAATGGTAAGACGTTAGGTCTGGGGGGTTAACCAATACGATGACTGA
>JBOFUF010000136.1:0-1369 GCA_051652445.1 Shewanella sp. | reverse complement strand
TGCCAGCGCTAAACGCCTATTACAGGCCAACCTCTGCGATATGGTGATTGTCGGCGGTGTCGACAGTTTATGCCAACTCACGACCAATGGGTTTGATGCCTTAGAATCAGTCTCGAAAGACCACTGCAATCCCTTTAGTATCAACCGTGATGGCATCAATATCGGCGAAGGCGCAGCGTTATTCACCCTGACGCTGGGCGAGTCAGAGGTCATGCTCGCGGGGATTGGCGACTCGAGCGATGCCCACCATATCTCGGCGCCACACCCCGAAGGCGCAGGCGCGATCAAAGCCATGACAGCGGCGTTGCAAGATGCACAGATTGCCGCACAAGACATTGGTTACATTAACTTGCACGGTACCGCCACGCCTAAAAATGATGCGATGGAAAGCCGCGCCGTAGTTGACGTGTTTGGCGTGAACACCCCGCCATGCAGCTCAACCAAGCCCTTAGTCGGCCATACCTTAGGTGCCGCTGGCGCCATTGAAGCCGCCTTCTGCTATTTATTACTGTCGGCGCATAATCACGACCAAGCCCTGCCGCCCCATCAATGGGACGGACACGTCGATCCACAGGATCCGCCCATTGCCTGGGTCAAGCGCCATCAAGTCGCGGCTAAGGGCACGCTTAATTATGTGATGAGCAATTCCTTCGCCTTTGGCGGCAGTAATGCCAGCCTGATTTTTTGCCGTAACGAGGCCGAGTACCATGCAATTGCTTAAGATAACTCCCCCCTTTGCCGAACAGGATATTGCCGATTTTATTCCCCATAGGGCACCGATGATTTTGCTCGATAAAATCATTGGCTATCGGCACGATAACCTAGAGACCGAAGTCACTATCACGGCCAAGAGCCCTTATTTCGATGATAAACATCGCGCCGTACCCAATTATGTGGGTATCGAATATATGGCCCAAAGTATTGCCGCCCTTGCTGGGGTTGAGGCAAAGCTTCGCAATGATAAAATCCGCGTGGGTTTTCTATTGGGGACGCGCAAATTAAGCTTGTATGCCAAGCAATATGAGCTCGGGCGCACCTATCGCACCCAAGTCAGCCGTCTCTATCAAGAGGAGTCGGGATTAGCGGTATTCGATTGCCAAATTTATCTGCTGCCCGAAAACGGCACTGAGCGAGAAAATATCTTAGTGGCCCAAGCCAATGTGAATGTGTTCCAACCTCAGGACACACAAGCCTACCTTGCAGGCAATCAAGGCGCGGCCAATTGAAGCCGTGAGCAATAGAAGCCTTGAGCACTAAAGCAATGATGTCGATAAAAAGCGTTAACGCGCCTTAACAAGCGACCTTTTTACCAAAAATACATGCAACCCCATACCGACACATAACGATAAAATGGGGTGGAGAAAATAGA
>JBOFUF010000135.1:0-9954 GCA_051652445.1 Shewanella sp. | reverse complement strand
CCAATATTTGGATGGCAGTATTGCTGTTCTTAGCATCTAAAGCCAAGCAGATCGATGCCAAAACCGGTGCAGATACCGTTGCAATCGAGATCTTGAAACAGAAGGTTGAAAAGTATCATGCTGAAAATTCGAGAATTCCTAACCTACGTGATTTGATGTTAATTGTAGCCGTTGGCTTTGGTGTTACCGGTATTGCCCATATTGCGGCGGATTTTCTGGCGCCATTTTTCGAAGCAAATTACCCATGGACTGTCGAATATAGCTTTACCTCTAAGTTTTTTTGGTTAGTGGTGATCGTCACGACGCTAGGCTTGGGGATATCTTTTAGTCCGGCACGCCATTTGGAAGCGGCTGGCGCTTCAAAAGTGGCATCGGCTTTTCTTTATATTCTGGTGGCCACCATAGGCTTGCAGATGGATGTGAGTAAAGTGCTGGATACCCCACTGTATTTTTTAATTGGGATAGTGTGGATGCTGGTACATGCGAGCTTAATGTTACTGGTGGCGAAGCTGATTAAAGCGCCGTTATTTTATATGGCCGTCGGCAGTCAAGCCAATATCGGTGGTGCGGCGTCGGCGCCTGTGGTGGCGGCAGCATTTCACCCCGCCTTGGCACCTGTAGGGGTATTATTAGCCGTATTGGGGTACGTATTAGGTACTTATATGGCATGGATTAGCGGTCAAATTTTACAGTTAGTTGCGGCATAACCGCCTTAGCGCCTATTCACCGCTGGGAAAGGTTCCAGCATTTTAAAGAGAAGTTACGATGAGTAATAAAATCATAAACCTAGGTTCAATCGAGATTGCCAACGATAAACCTTTCGTGTTGTTTGGTGGTATGAACGTACTTGAGTCTCGCGATCTCGCGATGTCGATTGCAGAAACCTACGCCGAAGTGACTCAAAAGCTGGGGATCCCTTATGTATTTAAGGCGTCTTTTGATAAGGCGAATCGCTCTTCAATTAACTCTTACCGCGGTCCAGGTATGGAGGAAGGTTTAAAGATTTTTGAAGAGATCAAAAAGACCTTTAATTTGCCTTTGATCACCGACGTGCATGAAGTGCATCAGTGTGGCCCAGTGGCAGAAGTAGTTGATATTATTCAGTTGCCTGCATTTTTAGCCCGTCAGACCGATTTGGTGGTCGCCATGGCAAAAACGGGTGCTATCATCAATGTGAAAAAACCACAATTTTTAGCACCACACGAAATGCGCCATATCATCACTAAGTTTAACGAAGCAGGTAATGACGAGATCATCCTGTGTGAGCGTGGTTCAAGCTTTGGTTATAACAACTTAGTCGTCGATATGCTCGGTATGGATGAGATGAAGCAATCTGGCTATCCGGTGATTTTCGATGCGACGCATGCGCTGCAACGTCCCGGTGGTCGCGCCGATTCTGCAGGTGGACGTCGTGCACAGGCAACAGAGCTCGCACGCAGTGGAATGGCGCTGGGTTTAGCAGGTCTATTCATTGAAGCACACCCTGATCCTGATAATGCGAAGTGCGACGGTCCATGTGCTTTGCCTTTGCATCAGTTGGAAAATTATCTGAAGCAAATGAAAGCGATCGACGATTTGGTTAAGTCCTTTGAGCCAATCGATACCAGCAAGTAATCTTAAGAATACTCACTCTTTTTAAAGCCCCGACTCGTTCGGGGCTTTTGTTTTAAGATCGAGCCATACGCTAGATAAAAACTACGTAGCTATCTGAAAAATTAGGGGTTGTTGATCTTTCCCATAAGATGAATTACATGGTGGCAGAAGGGGTTAAAACGCAGGAACAGGCGGATTATCTAACCCGTCGCCAAGTGCATTTTTTACAAGGTTATCTGTTTGCTAAACCGATGCTGCTCGCAGATTTGAAGTTATGGTTAGTTGAGCATTTTAACAAATAGGACCGTGCTGCGAGGGCGTCACTCGGTGACTAAGCAGCCCTTATCAAAACAGCCCTTATCAAAAGATATTTAAAACTGAGTCTATATTCCTCTGTCTCATATGGCATCGACGCCTTCTTCTGAAGTGCGAATGCGCACGACTTGCTCTAGCAAGGTCACAAATATTTTACCATCGCCCACTTTGCCCGTATGGGCTGCGGCAATAATGGCATCGATAACGGCGTCTTCCTGATCAGAATGAATGGCAACCTCGATTTTTATCTTCGGCAGAAAGTCCACTGCGTATTCGGCACCACGATACAATTCAGTATGGCCCTTTTGACGGCCAAAACCGCGTACTTCAGTGACGGTCATGCCATGGATGTTGAGCTGAGTTAAGGCTTCACGGACATCGTCTAATTTAAAAGGCTTAATGATTGCAGTGACCAGTTTCAATTTTCTCTCCAATAAACGATAGCATCAATTTATAGGAATAAAGCAGGAATCAGGCCATGTCATAAAGTCATTCTTTATCAATATCTTATTCCATTGGCGCTCTTGGGTGACATTGCGGTTTGGTGCAAAACAGTGCAATCTAACATTGATCTGCCCTGATTTGGTGCGTTGTATTGGTGCAAGCTTAGTTGCTATTGCTATCCATGCCTAGCTGTTTGACTCGCGCCCAAAGGTCGGCATTCACTGGTGCCGTTAATCCGTGCGCTCGTGCCCGCTCACAGATATAACCGTTGATTTGGTCGATCTCGGTTGGTCTTTGATGTGCAATATCTTGGTGCATGGATGAGAAGTTTCCCGCGGTGAGGCGGATCACTTGATAGACTCTATCGTGTAAAAATGAGTGATCGAGGGGCACGCCATCGAGTGTTGCAACCCTAACTAGCTCATCGAGAATGCCTTTAATCAGGTCACTAAAATTTGGCTCGGCAAGTGTGCCATTGGGACAGTGATAGAGTGCTGTAAGCGGATTAATTGCGGCATTAACGGCGAGTTTCTGCCATAAGCAGGGCACAATGGCATCGACCCACTCACTGCCTGGGATAGCGGTCAGTAAGGCATTGCGATAATGATCGCTTAGCGCTGTACCAGCAAAATGCCCAAGTTGAGTTAGGCCTTGCCCCGTTTGTCTAATCTGCCAACTGGCTTGACGCAACACGCCTTGTGAGGTTGTTCCTAGGCTTAATCCCTTGCTATCAGCTTGCGCTGCAATGAGTGGTGCTAGGGCTAAATGAGGTCCCATGCCATTGTGTAATAAAACAATATGGCATTGTTTAGGCAATTGGTGGAGTAAGGGTAAAAGGGCATCGAGCACTTGATAGGCTTTGACGCAGACAATCAACAGGCGGATATTATTGAGCGCATCGGTCGCTAAGATAGGCACAGAATACTGGCGTGCTTGCATCTGTTGTTGAGCGTCATCGGTCGCAGCTAATGGAGTGAAACTGAGTGTCTGCTCTCTTGATTCAATCGAATTGCGCCCGATAAAACCGACATGCATACCCTCAGTCATGAGTTGATGACAAATCAGCTGCCCAACGGCACCCGCGCCTAAAATCGCAATATCGACAGCGCGAGTCATATTCACAGCGCGAGTCATATTCACAGCATGAGTCATATGTGTAACCTTAAGGTATTGTTGTCAGGGCAGTTTGAAGCGCCTGAGTTAATCTTCTGGCAATCGCGTTGCGCGTAAGTATTTACCATAGGCCCAATGGCAAAAGTAAAACAACGCAATACCCGAAAAGTCGGCGATAACATCACCCACAGTAGCACTACGATAGGGCAAACGCGATTGCACCAACTCAATCAAAATGGCGTAGCTTGCCAGTGTGAGACATAACCAATACCACTTAGGTTTGAAAGCGAGATAGGTGAGATAGGAGAGGCAAAAAAAGCTTCCAAGATGCCCTACCTTGTCGATATTCGGAATACTTAGCGAATAGGTTGGCCTGGAAAATACCAAATAACTTATCACGATAAAGGCTACGGCTAACGCCAGCTTAAATAGGGTCTTTTTAGTTATCACAAATATGTTTGCATTAGCTTAGAGTGGGGCAATGATAGAAAAATACACGGCTAAAGTCATCCTCGATCACGCTTTATTCTTGGCTTAACCTTCAACTTAGGTCTGTGTATGGGTAAACTAGCGACATATTAATTTGATATGGGACATAAAACTATGCCTTCTATGGATGTTGTGTCAGAAGTGAACGAAGTTGAACTGCGTAACGCGGTCGATAATACTAAGCGCGAACTTGCGACACGTTTCGATTTTCGCGGTAAAACCGCGGACGTGGAATATAAAGACCATGTGGTGACCTTAACTGCTGAAGACGACTTTCAATGCCAGCAATTGGTGGACATTTTACGTATGCAACTGAGTAAACGTAATGTGGACCCCTCTTCGATGGAAGTTGATGACAAAGCCATCCACAGTGGTAAAACCTTCTCCTTAAAAGTGAAGTTTAAAGAAGGGATAGAAACCTTAATCGCTAAAAAATTGGTTAAGCTCATTAAAGACAGCAAACTTAAAGTGCAAGCGTCTATCCAAGGTGAGAAAGTGCGAGTCACAGGTAAAAAACGTGACGATTTACAAGCTGTGATGACATTGGCGCGCGAGTCTGAGTTAGGTCAACCTTTTCAATTTGATAACTTTAAAGATTAATCTAGCAAGATTGGTTTAATGCCATTAAGTATCGGTTTGGCTTTTTAGTGTTGACAGGGTATAGCCCTCACGCTCTGGTTTGAGGGCTTTTTTATGTCACTGATACAGAGTGACTTGATGATAAAATGTCACTTCAGCTAATCAGGTGTTGTTGATGTACTTTTTGACGGTTCATCCATCAAGGATGTGCTTGGGTGTGGCGCATACTTGTTGACTAAGACAACCAAAAACAACACCGGAAAACCAATAACGCTGGCGGCAACAAAGAAATTCACATAACCAAATGCGTCAACATAAGCGCCCGAGAAGCCCGCGATAAATTTAGGAAACAGTAACATAATCGAAGACAATAAGGCGTATTGTGTCGCACTATAACCGTTGCTAGTGAGACTCGAAAGATAGGCAATAAAGGCGGCGGTGGCGATACCTGCGCTAAAGTTGTCCACGGAAATGGCCAAGGTTAAAAATGGCACGTTGTAGCCAATAACAGCCTGCCACGCGAATAGCAGATTGGTTACGGCAACCAGCAAAGCGCCGAGGAAAAGGATCTTCATAGTACCGAAGCGGGCTAACAGAACGCCACCAAAGGCTGCGCCGACTAAGGTCATAATTAGGCCATATATCTTACTCAAATAGGCAATCTCTTCCTTGGTGAATCCCATATCCACATAAAAGACGTTTGCCATAATCCCCATCACAATATCCGAGATCCGGTAGCAAGAAATCAGCAATAAGATGAGGATAGCGCTGCGGCCATAGCGTTTAAAAAAGTCGAGGAAAGGTAAAATACTGGCCGTATATACCCAAGACATCCCCGCGGCGATAATTCTAGGGTAACGGGCGCTTAAGCGTTGTTTTAGTGCTAATTCAGTGGCATCGGCTGCGCGTGTATCGACTTCTGGCTCGCGGCTAAAAAGTGTGGTCAATATTCCCACTGACATCAACCCTGCCATAATCAGATAAGAGGTTTGCCATGCCACTAAGTTGTAGGCAGTGTTACCCGGTTCGACCCATGCAGCTATGGTTAGCGCACCTGCGGTAGCGATAATCATGGCGCTGCGATAACCCACTTGGTAGGCTGCCGCTAATGCGGCTTGCATCTTCTCTGGGGCTGATTCAATCCGAAAGGCATCAATAACAATATCTTGAGTTGCTGAGGCAAAGGCGACCATTAACGCGAACAGTGCCAAACGCTCAAGATCTTTGAGCGGATCACTAAAGGACATGCCTAAGATGGCTCCGACCAATAACAGCTGAGCGAACAGCATCCAGCTGCGACGTCGCCCTAAAAAGCGAGTTAACAGCGGTAGGGAAAGCCTGTCCACTAAAGGGGACCAAGCCCATTTAAACGCATAAGCCAAGGCTATCCAGCTAAAATAGCCGATTGACGTGCGGTCAACACCCGCCTCACGCAACCAAAAGGATAAGGTTGAAAATACCAGCATTAATGGTAAGCCCGCAGAAAAACCCAGTAATAACAGGATCAAAACCCGTTTGTGATAATAGACACTGAGTGCGTCGAGTGTACGTTGAATAAAACTTGGTGCGGACATAGGCATGAGTCTAAGTATTGAATCTGCCTAGCTTACGGGTAAGGTGCCATAGGGTTCAAGGACTAATGGTATTCCTTTTGCTATCAAATCTTGTTTGGCGCACCTTGTAGAATAAATGTGATGTAATAGTTGGTTGCTTATTACTCAGTGTTTAGTGAGTTCTCTATTGTTAGCATTCATAAGCAGAGCACGGCGGAATATAAAATGGATGAGGATAACTGAGCTCGTCGATAAAAAAGCCCTGATGCCAAGGCTTTTATCCATAGAGATGGAAGTGTTAGGGTCTTATCCCTATGCACCCTTGCGGCACTTTGCCACCCAAACTGAGGTAGTCACAACAATCATTGACTTGCTTGCGCAGATATTGATTGCCGCGGATCACACAGTCTGGCCACCGGTTAAAGCTGTGGAGCAAGTGCCAAAACACTTTTTCCGTTTCCGTTTGCGCTTCGCCAGTCGAATTCAGTTGTTGCCATTCTTCTAACGTGTCCCATAAGTAAAGTTGCACTTCATGGAAATTGAGTTGTTCACTCAAAAATGCTTTTCCATAAAAAGCGAGTTGGGGTGCTTTATTGTCGATGAACTCAGTCGTTGTCATCGTTTGCCTCCTTTCTGATTGCTATCACAGTATAGCGACAACATTAGGGCTTTTGCTCGAATTTTTTGTGGATTAAGGTTTTGGTAATAATTTAGCCGTTTTCAATATGATGGGCGTTACAGGAACATCGGGCCAATTGAGCTTCGCGTTGGTCCCTGTCTCAACGACCGCCATCGCTTCGAGCACTGTTTTGCCTTCAATGACTTCACCAAACACCGCATAACCCCAGCGGCGCTTAGATGGATCGAGCTTAGTATTGTCGGCCATATTGAAGTAGAACTGACGCGTGGCGGAGTGTGGCTCATTCTCACGTGCCATGGCAATCGTGCCGATGCTATTGCTAAGACCATTGCCTGACTCGTTGACTATCAGCTTACCTTCTGGCAGTTCTTCGTACTTAGGTGTGAGACCGCCACCTTGCACGACAAAGTCACTGATCACACGGTGAAATATTGTGTTGTTGTATTCGCCTTTCACGACATAGGTTAAAAAGTTATCGACAGTGATTGCTGCACGTGTTCTATCAAGTTCAACCACTATTTTGCCTAAACTTGTGTCAAACTCGACTCTGGGATACAAGGTATCGGCCTGAATGTCGAGTGCGAAACTATGATGACTCATAAAGAGGAGTAAGAGGGTTGATATCCAACGGGCCATATTGATTTCCTTATAATAAACTGACATTTTTATTTCTGCAGAAACTGGTTCAGCTCAGGATCGTTGATAATTTCCCCAGTGAGTTGGCCGAGTAATTTGTTCATATCCAGTTCTAAGGTCGCAAAGTCGGGTGTTAATGGGCCTTTTAAAGTGCCTTTGGCTTTATAGTGTTTAACCAATGTTTGGGTTGAATTCTTGGCTTGCACTGTGATTAACACATTGTGTTTCGCTTCATAAGCAAAGGTCTTTTTAGTGATATCCATTTGCAATTCAGCTAATTGAATTTGCACTGAATGAGTCGTGCTGGGATCGATTTGATAACCAGCTTGGCTAAACCCTTTACGGAATATTTCATCGAGCAGTCGCTTCGGCGGTTCGCTCGGGCCAACTAAACGTGTCTTTGTTCCTTCTTCCATAAAACGAGCAACGTAGTCGACTGTGCGTGTATCAATCGTTTCAAGTGAGATGGGAATGAGTTGTGCTGTTTGTTGGCTGATTTTGGGCACTTGAGGGCTAAAAGCCATTTGAGTTGGTTTTTGGCCGGCACAGCCCACGAATAGCAGGGGGAAAGTCAAAGTCAGTAATAGCCGTTTCATGGATTTCTCGTACATGTAAAAGTGGCTACAGCATACCAGAAATCACTTTTGATGCCACAGAGCACCGTGATTCAGTTAGGGCCGCTTTGTCGTGATAGCAGTAAGCATTCTCTTAACGTTAACTAAGATAACAGCAACCAAGAACTTGCCACTAAGCTGGGCAGTAGGATGTGTTAATGCTGTTAAGTTGCAATGATATTGGCGTTGTATCGTCACCGAGTATTTTTGGATAAGCCCGTTATTGGGCGATAGTCATGGCTATAACAATAGATTAACATATTTAGCTTCGCACTCTTTTAATGCAAAGTAGGACAGGGTAGAGTAAAAATTCGATGTGTAGAATGGATGAGAGCATAAAGGCTCACTCCTTCTTTCTGTAAGGCTTAGTTATGCCAATGATAGCAACTCAAATCGCCCCCCATAGTTTGATCAATCCGAAGGGCTTACCCCATTTCGGCCATTTCGATGGCATAGTCAACACCTTAGGTTTAGCGGACTTTATCTATTTTGATACGATGGATAAGCCCGCTTCAGCTTGGGCTAAGTATTTCGATTATAAGCAATTTCAGTTTATCTCTTTGGTCACGCCGCGTTATGTCCTCGGCATCGCGCTTGCCGATATTGCCTACGTCGGCAGTGCTTTTTGCTATTTGTACGACATAAAAACCAACACACTCACCCAGCTTGATTGGCTAAAACCTTTGAGGTTTGGCTATCAGATGACGCCATCACCCGCCGAGGGTCGAAGTGGAATGGGTCGTAAAGGGGCGCAGTTAAGCTTTGAGATTGTAGAGGGCGGCTGGCGGTTAATGATTGATACTAAAAACATTCAAGCCGATGTGACTTTACACTCAGCCCCCTTAAGTTTGCCTATGGCTATGTGTAGTCCTACTGGATACAACGGCTGGACTTACACACAAAAGCATAATGGTTTGACCGTTAAAGGTCGTTTGACTGTGGAGCATGAGCCGCAGCCGCTGAATCAAGCGTTGGCCGGTTATGATTTTTCCGCAGGTTACATGCGCCGCGATACCAGTTGGCGCTGGGCGTCGATCAACGCTCAGATCCATGAGGGGATTATGGGGCTTAATTTAGCCGCAGGTGTCAATGAAACCGGGACCACTGAAAATGTCTTCTGGATTAATGGTGAGCGCCATTTGCTTGGGCCAGTTCAGTTTGAGTTTGATCGCCACGCCGCTCTTGGTGCTGATGTTTGGCGAGTTTTTAGCCAAAATGGCCAAGTGGATTTACAGTTTGCGGCGCGCAATTGTCGCAGTGAAAAGCGTAATTTGCTCTTACTTAAGAGTAATTTTCGCCAATTCATCGGTCATTTCAGCGGCACGATTACCGATAATCAAGGGCGCCATTACCAGTTAAATAATGTTCTGGGACTTGCCGAAGATCACTATGCCCGCTGGTAGCTAGCGGCGGCTCATGGACCGCAGCGGCCTGGGTTGTGGCGTTGAATACGGTTTATAGAATGCCGTCAGAGTTTTTATAAAAATAACCATAAAAGTAACCATAAAATAAAAATAGAACAGGATGATCTTATATGGATATCGCCTCGCTGATCCAGCACCCAGAACTGTTACTGCTGGTGCTCGCACCGTTGTTTTTTTTGTGTATTTTGCTGGAGTGGTACTTTGGCGATAAAAGACAAAAGCTACCGTTAAGTGCCCGTTATCGCGGTCAAGAAGTGCTGTGTAATTTCAGCCTCGCGGCCATGCATCAAGGCGCTGATCTGCTCACGGGATTACTGATCGCTAAGCTGTATTTGGCGATGTTTGGTTGGAAGTTATTCGATATTGAAATGGGCCCATTGAGCTTTATTGCCTTGATCGTCGCGCAGGACTTTTGTTATTACGGGTTCCACAGGGCGAGTCATAGAGTGCGCTGGCTGTGGGCGGCTCACGTGGTACACCACAGCTCTGAGAATATGAATTTTAGTACGGCGTTTCGTCAGAGTTTAATGTATCCCCTTGCTGGAATGTGGGTA
>JBOFUF010000134.1:0-3440 GCA_051652445.1 Shewanella sp. | reverse complement strand
TTTAGGTATCGATTCTATCAAGCGCGTTGAAATTTTAGGCACAGTGCAAGACGAGCTACCGGGCTTACCTGAACTCAATCCTGAAGATCTGGCCGAGTGTCGTACCTTAGGCGAAATCGTTAACTACATGAACTCTAAGCTTCCAGCAGTAAGTTCAATTATCGTAGCGCCTATTACTGCTGCAAATGTGGCAACTCAAGTGGCAAAAGCCGCACCTGCCGTTAACGGTTTAAGTGCTGCACTTGTTCAACAAACCATGATGGCTGTGGTGGCCGACAAAACTGGCTACCCCACTGAAATGCTAGAACTTGGCATGGATATGGAGGCCGATTTAGGTATCGACTCCATCAAGCGCGTTGAAATTTTAGGCACAGTGCAAGACGAGCTACCGGGCTTACCAGAACTCAATCCTGAAGATCTGGCCGAGTGCCGCACTTTGGGTGAAATCGTTAACTACATGAACAGTAAACTACCTGCAGTTGGCTCGGTTTCAACTACAACAGCAGCGCAAGCCACTGTTACCGCTACAACAAATAACGGCTTAAGCGCTGCACTTGTCCAACAAACCATGATGTCAGTGGTGGCCGATAAGACTGGCTACCCCACTGACATGCTAGAACTGAGCATGGATATGGAGGCCGATTTAGGTATCGATTCTATCAAGCGCGTTGAAATTTTAGGCACAGTGCAAGACGAGCTACCGGGCTTACCTGAACTCAATCCTGAAGATCTGGCCGAGTGCCGCACCTTAGGCGAAATCGTTGCACTCTTTTCGCAAGATTTAGGGCAAAGTAAACTTGGGCAAAATGTGGCAAGCCAGAATACCTCGCCAGTTGGCGCTGTCGTTCAGAGTGAGCCTGGTATCGATTTGCCACCCTATAATTTGCCACCACATGATTTACCACCTCATAGTGAGGTAGTGCTAAAAAAGTTACCAGCGGCGGCTGAGCTAACGCGCGAAGCGGCGAAACTATCCGTACAACAAGCTCTGCCACGGGTTTTTGCTAAGGATGCCTGCATTATCATTGGCGATGATGGTCACAATGCTGGCGTACTTGCCGAAAAGTTGCATGCGAAAGGTCTAACGGTTGCGGTTGTGCGCTCACCAGAAAGCCTTGTAGCCAGTGCATCACCGCTCAATAGCCACATTGCCAGCTTCACCTTGGCGGCGATTGACGATGCTAGCATCAGCGCAGTGATTAATGAGATCAAAACCTTAGGTCAGGTTGCAGGCTTTATTCATCTGCAACCACAACATAAAACCTCAGCCGATGCGAAAGGTTTAGTGCTGTCCAGTGCCGCCAAGGCATCCGTCGAGCAAGCGTTCTTGTTCGCCAAGCACTTACAACCCCTGCTAACAACAGCAACCGCCAATACTGACAGCAGCTTTATCAGCGTCAGTCGTATCGACGGTGGTTTTGGTTATCTTAACCACAGCCAAATTGCCCGCAGCGAGTTAAACCAAGCAGCATTGGCAGGTCTGACGAAAACCTTGAGCCACGAGTGGCCAAGCGTGCATTGCCGCGCCTTAGATATCGCGCCAACACTTGATGCCAAACAATTGGCCAATGCGGTGATCGCAGAGCTATTTGCAACCGATACGCTATTTGCAACCGATAAGCTATTGGAAGTCGGTGTTAGCCAAGGCGCAGCCCAAGCACTTGAGCGTGTGACCTTAGTTGCAGGCAAGGCTGATACCCGCCACGGCGCAGCAAACTTGACCAGTGCAGATAAAATACTGGTGACCGGCGGTGCAAAAGGCGTGACCTTTGAATGTGCGCTAAGTTTGGCAAAACGCAGCAAGGCGCACTTTATCCTTGCTGGCAGAAGCCGCCAACAAGCCATTCCCGCTTGGGCGCAAGGTAAAAATAACAGCGAACTTAAAGCCGCCGCTATTGCCCACATTCAAAACTTAAATAAACAAGGAATTGATGATAAACCCACGCCAAAACAAGTGGATGCCTTAGTATGGCCAGTTCAAAGCAGCCTAGAAATTGCAGCCGCACTAGAAGCCTTTACCAACGTGGGCGCGAGCGCTGAGTACTTAAGTCTCGATGTAAACAATCCAGACGCGATTGCCAGCATAATCGTGCCGATCACTGAGTTATCGCCTATTACTGGCATCATCCATGGTGCCTGTGTACTCGCCGATAAACACATTCAAGACAAAACCTTAGATGAGTTATCGCGGGTGTATGGCACTAAGGTCACAGGTATAAGCAATCTCCTTGCGGCACTGGATTTAGATCAATTAAAACTGATTGCCCTATTCTCTTCGGCGGCGGGTTTTTACGGCAATACCGGCCAAAGCGATTACGCCATGTCCAACGACATACTCAACAAAGCGGCACTGCAACTGGCGCAGCAACTGCCCAATGCCAAGGTGATGAGCTTCGATTGGGGTCCGTGGGACGGCGGTATGGTGAATCCTGCGCTGAAAAAGATGTTTATGGACCGCGGGGTTTATGTGATCCCCTTAAAGGCGGGCGCGGAGTTATTTGCGAGCCAATTACTGAGCAACACAGGCGCACAATTGCTGGTCGGTACTGACATGCAAGGCAACGCGCCTCATAACGACACGTCGAAGAAAGTGCAAACAACTCAAGGTAGCAATCTAAAAAAGCCTGAAGCGGATCTGACCACTGACTCGTCGGGTCCGCATGCTTTGGCTAACGCATTAAATCAAATCGCTATGAGTCCAATCGCTATAAATCCAAGCTCAGTAACACTGAGCGCGGTAACACTGCAGCGCACACTGGACCCTAAGGCAATGATCTTTATTGAAGATCACTGCATTAACGGTCATCCCGTATTACCCACTGTGTGCGCGATTCAGTGGATGCGTGAAGCCGCCTTTGATGTGCTCAAGCAGCCTGTCAAAGTGCAAAGCTACAAGCTGTTGAAGGGCATTATTTTCGACGCTGTGACGTTACACAATGGAGTGTTAGAAAATGGCGCGCCCATCACGCTCAAGCTTGAACTCACGCCCTTAGCCAATGCACAAGCGAGTGTTCAAATGAATGCCTTAATCAGCTTTGAAGGTCGTCCGCAATATCAAGCTATCCTAGTCATTGATAATGCTGTTGATGACACGGCGAGTGATAACTTAGCCACTAACAGCAAAGCAATAGCCTTTGACACGCAAAGCTTGGCGGGACTTTCTGCCATCACCACCGCGGGCAGCCTTTACAGCGACGGCACACTGTTCCACGGCCCAAGACTGCAAGGCATTGAGTCTGTGTTAAAGTTTGACGATGCGAGCTTTGTCGCCAAGGTGAGCCTACCCCAGGTTGCGTTAGCAGACTGTGGGGATTTTGTGCCTAATCTCACGCCTAAAGGCTCACAAGCTTTTGCAGAAGATTTGTTGCTACAGGCGATGCTGGTGTGGGCGAGACTCAAATATGGCGCGGCGAGCTTGCCATCCAGCATTGGTGAGTTTA
>JBOFUF010000133.1:0-3172 GCA_051652445.1 Shewanella sp. | reverse complement strand
ATCTGCAAATGCGCGGGTATTTGCGTTAAATCAAAATCATCCGGCGAGATGCGCGTGCCACTCATGCGCAATAATTGTTTGCACATAGCCTCAAGCAAACTGGCGCTAAAAGGCACCATGGCCTGCACGCAAGCGCGGGCGTAGTCAGGTGCCGGCACAAAGTTGCGGCGTAGACTCTTAGGCAGAGATTTGATCAATGCGATGCATTTTTCTTCCCTCAACCCCGCCACTAACCAATCGAAATCGCTATCGTCGATTTGATTGAGCAGCGCCACCGGAATGTGCACCGACACGCCGTCATCGGGTGCCGCCGGTTCAAAGTGATAACTCAGCTGCAAGCGCAAATTGCCCTTGTGCCAGCTATCGGGGAAATCCAAGCTCGAGATATGATCGGCGCTGCGTTGCATTAACAACGCTTTGCTGAAATCGAGTAAATCCGGTTGCGCGCGCTTGGCCTTGTTCCACCAGCCAAAAAACAGCTGGGCGTTGTAAATGCCCTCAGGAATACGCGGCTCGTAAAAGTCCACCAACACTTGCTCATCGACCAAAATATCGCGGCGACGGGATTTATGCTCCAGGGACTCGATGTCTTCGAGCAGTTTTTGGTTAGCAACAAAAAACGCTTCTTGGGTTTGCAACTGCCCTTCTGCCAACGCGCTGCGGATAAAAATTTCCCGCGCTTCAACAGGATCAATGGGGCCATATTGCACTTTGCGGCGGTGTACGACCGTTAAACCGTAGAGCACTTGATTCTCAAGGGCAATAACGCTGCCAGGTTTTGCCTCGAAATGGGGTTCTACATAGCTTTTCTTGATCAAATGCGCCGCTAAGGGCTCTAGCCATTCGGGCTCGATTTTGGCGCAACTGCGCGCGAATAAGCGTGAAGTTTCGGTGAGCTCTGCCGCCATGATCCACTTCGGGCCTTTTTTGGCCAGTGGCGAACCGGGGAAGACAAAAAACTTACGATTACGGGCACCTAAGTACTCGTTATTGTTATCTTTAAAACCAACATGGCTCAATAAGCCCGATAAGAGCGCGCGGTGCAAGCTGTCGTCATTGGCCGGCGTATCATTTAAGCGCCACTTTAAATCGTGCACGGCTTGCTTAAGCTGCACATATAAATCCTGCCACTCACGCACCCGCAAATAAGCAAGATATTCATCGCGGCACATTTTACGAAACTGGCTAGCAGACAACTCATTTTGTTGATTTTTTAAATGCTGCCACAGGTTTATCCAACTGACAAAATCGGAACTGGGATCGGCAAAGCGGCGATGAGCTTCATCACTGGCTTGCTTCTTCTCCATGGGACGTTCGCGGGGATCTTGAATCGATAACCCCGCCGCAATCACTAATACTTCGTTCAAACAACCTAACTGCTGACTCTCAACCACCATACGCGCCAAACGCGGATCCACGGGAATGTGCGCCAGATTACGCCCAAGTGGCGTTAACACTAACTTACCGTGTTTGCTCTCCACCGCTTGTAATTCTTCGAGCAGCAGAAAACCGTCACGGATATGACGCGGATCGGGTGGCTCTATAAACGGGAAACCGGCAATATCACCCAACCCAATGGCGAGCATCTGCAAAATGACCGAGGCCAAGTTAGTACGCAAAATTTCGGGATCGGTAAACGCCGGACGATTATTAAAATCCGCCTCATCAAACAAACGAATACAAATACCCGGCCCCACACGACCACAACGGCCTTGGCGCTGATTAGCACTCGCCTGCGAGATAGGTTCAATCGGTAAACGTTGCACCTTAGTGCGATAGCTATAACGGCTAATACGTGCAGTCCCTGGGTCAATCACATAACGAATGCCAGGTACGGTTAACGACGTTTCCGCCACGTTAGTTGCCAATACAATTCGCCGTCCTCTGTGACTGCTGAAGACTTTGGACTGCTCACCGTAGGATAAACGCGCATACAGCGGCAAAATTTCGGTATCGCGGTAATTACGCCGACTCAATTGCTCGGCCGTATCGCGAATTTCTCGCTCGCCATTCATAAAGATCAGAATGTCGCCCAGCCCTTCGGCCACCAGTTCATCGACGGCGGCAAAAATGCCTTCTATTTGATCTAAATCGCTATCGCTATCTTGCACTAAGGGTCGGTAACGGGTTTCGACCGGAAAGGTTCGGCCCGACACTTCGATAATAGGCGCATTGTTGAAATGCTGAGAAAAACGCTCAACGTCTATGGTCGCCGAGGTGATAATGACTTTAAGATCGGGGCGTCTTTTGAGAATTTGTTTGAGGTAGCCCAGAATAAAATCGATGTTGAGGCTACGTTCGTGGGCCTCATCGATGATGATGGTATCGTATTGATCAAGATTCCGATCTGAGGTCAATTCCGCCAGTAAAATACCGTCGGTCATTAACTTAATATAAGAGTCACTCTTAAGCGCATCGGCAAACCGCACTTTAAAGCCGACCACTTCACCCAGCGGGCTGTGTAATTCTTCGGCGACTCGGCTCGCCACGCTGCGGGCAGCCAAACGTCGTGGCTGGGTGTGGCCTATCATGCCGCGGCAACCTAGGCCGAGATCTAAACAGATTTTGGGCAGCTGCGTGGTTTTACCCGAGCCCGTTTCACCGGCAATGATCACCACTTGATTAGCCGCAATCGCGCGCGCAATATCATCGCGCATCAAGGAAACGGGCAAGTTTTCAGGATAGTGGATTTTAGGACGAGCGTTACGGCGCTGCTCAACCTTTTCAAACGCCGCCTGCGCTTGCTCACTCAGCTGGGCTAAGACATGAGTCTTTTTATCGGAGTCGGCTTCTTTATTGAGCTTAAATAAACGACGACGGATCCGCGACGCGTCGCTCTGATAACAAAGATTAAGAAAGGCGTTCGATAGCGGATGTGTGTCTGAGTTCAAATCCAAATTCCATTGCTAGCATCAAAAACGGCGATCCTAGCAAGGAACGAGGCGTATTGGTATGGCTAATTTGCTCAGGTCTCAGGGAAAAGCCTGCCTGTTCTACCCTAAACGACTGAGATCAAACCGGTGACAGATAACATTGTTGCATATAGATATTCATGGCTTTGAGCACGTTGGTGCGATTAATCGTGCCAATCACTTTGCCATGTTCAACCACAGGGTACACTTTAGGTTTTGGCCCTAGCATTTGTTCAGCGAGTTGCAAAATACTGTCATCA
>JBOFUF010000132.1:0-14746 GCA_051652445.1 Shewanella sp. | reverse complement strand
ATATTGCCTTTTTTATCTAACCAGCCACCCGCATCAATATCGGCTTTGTCTTGGGTATGATCATACTTAACCGACAGCAACACATCATCGCTTAAGTCAAACTCAAGATTTAAGTAACCTAACCAACGATCACGCTCTTGATTTTCATCATTAGCGGAATATTCACGCCAGTACTTAGTGTCTTGCTTCACTAGCACAGTGCGATAGCGGATGCTTTGGTCATCATTTAAGCTACCGCCCGCATCTAACTGAGCACGGGTCGAACCAAACCCATCGGTATCAAAACCAAGGTCCAGCATTGAGTCATAGGTTGGCTTCTTGGTGACCATGTTCACCAAACCACCTGGGCCTGACTGGCCATAAAGCATGCTTGATGGGCCTTTTAATACTTCAACTTGCTGCAGCGTTTCAATGGGCTGGACGTAATGCGACCATTGCTGATGACCGTTGATCAAATAGCCGTTACCTGAGTCCAATTCAAAACCACGGATACTAAAAACTTGACGGTTCCAACGGGTGGTTCCCGCTGTCACGCTCGAATCATTAACTAACACTTCGGCCAGATTGGTTGCCAACTGTTCGTCAGTCACAAAATCAGGGATCACATTGACCGACTGTGGCGTATCCATTAAGTCAATATCGCCACGCATAGCGCCCGATGCAGAGCCGACTTTATAGTCGTTAAAAGTACGGCCAGTGACATTAATTCGCTCAATATTTGCATCGTTTGGTGCTTCTGCAATAACCGGCATCGCCATTAACGCCGAACCAATCGCCAAGCCTAAAACTGAATATTTAAATAGCATTACCATCACCTCAAGTAGACCTTAAGTCTTATAATTGCAGGTAATATAAATGAGAATTATTACCATTACAATTCCTTTAGGGGAATTTACCATTCAACGTGACGAGGTTCAAAAATACGCTCTTTAAAAACAATGAGTCTGCTGTCATCGCGTTAATTAACAAATAAAACGTGAAATGACTCATTTACACTGGCCGACTTTAATAACAAAAAAGCGGCACGTGGCCGCTTTTTGAATAGATAATTAAAACTTAGCTTTTGATTTTTACTGGACGCTGCCAACCCGTGAGGTGCTTTTGTTTAACACGGGTAATAACTAACTCATTCTCTGCCACATCGCGAGTAATGGTGGAGCCTGCGCCTAACGTCGCGCCTTTACCGATAGTCACAGGTGCTACCAACTGCGTATCTGAGCCAACAAACACATTGTCTTCGATAACAGTAAGATGCTTATTTGCGCCATCATAGTTGCAGGTAATAGTGCCAGCACCAATATTAACGCCATCACCGATAATCGCATCGCCTAAATAGGCTAAATGTCCAGCTTTCGATCCCACGCCAATCACCGCTTTTTTCACTTCAACGAAGTTACCGATATGCGCATCTTGCTTCAGCTCTGCCCCCGGACGTAAACGGGCAAACGGACCGGCACTGGCTGCAACACCCAACTTAGCGCCTTCGATAATAGAGTAAGGTTTTATTTCGGCGTTATCGGCAAGCTCACAATCAATTAAAATCGCACCGGCACCAATAGTGACATTGTTACCTATCAACACTTTGCCTTCGAATATCACGTTGATATCGATCATCACATCCATACCAACGGTAACGTCACCACGGATATCGATACGGCTTGGATCGCGAAGATTCGCTCCCGCCAACATCAGTTTTTCAGCTTCACGGGCTTGATAAGCACGTTCAAGCTGCGCCAACTGCACGCGGTTATTGGCACCTTCCACTTCAATGGCTGATTGTGGTTGAGCAGTATCAATAGCAACGCCATCGGCGTGAGCCATGGCGATAATATCTGTTAGATAATATTCGCCTTGGGCATTGTTGTTGGATAAACGGCCAAGCCAAGCTTTAAGTTGTTTACCTGGAACGGCCATGATGCCGGTATTGATTTCGTTGATCAGTAGCTGCTCTGCTGTCGCATCTTTCTGCTCAATAATACCAATAACGTTTCCTTGCTCGCGGACGATACGGCCATACCCCATAGGATCCGCTAAATTCACCGTTAAGATAGCAATGCCATTTTCAGGACGGGCAGCGAGTAATGCTTCGAGAGTCGATGTTTGAATCAGCGGCACATCACCGTAGAGGATTAACACAGTATCATTATCGTTGATATTCGGAATCGCTTGCGCCACCGCATGACCCGTCCCCAACTGCTCCGCTTGTAATATCCAATTCAGCTTTTGTTCGCCCAATATGGATTTTAATTTATCGGCACCGTAGCCATAGACGAGCTGAATGGCATCGCTGCCAATACTGTGTGCAGTATCAATCACGTGCTGCACCATGCTCTTATGGGCGATAGGATGTAATACCTTAGGAAGATCCGAGCGCATTCTGGTTCCTTTTCCTGCTGCTAAGATCACTACATTTAATGCCATCGCTATGTCCTTGAATCAATCTGGAATAAAAAATGAGGTCAATTTTTGTAGCGTGATTTTAACGGAAAAAACTGTTAAAAGCGAAGCGGATAGCGATAGGACTCAATTGTACGCGGCTTTCAAAGACATCTAGCTGATTAAAGACACAAAAAAGGCGACCTTATGGTCGCCTTTTTTCACAAACAATAACCTTATCTGGCAATGTTTTTCTTGATGGTTTCAACAACACGTAATTGAGCCATCGCTTTCGCCAACTCAACCATAGCCGCGTCATAATTGAAGTCAGAACCTGCATTTACCATATGGGCTTCTGCACGACGCTTAGCTTCTAATGCCGCTTGCTCATCAATATCTTTGGCACGCATAACCACATCAGACAATATCGAAACAGAAGAAGGTTGTACTTCCAATAAACCACCGGAAAGATAAAACACTTCTTCATTACCGTCTTGTTTGACGATGCGCGCCATGCCAGGCTTGATTTGGGTTAGCAGCGGCGCGTGACCAGGTAAAATACCTAACTCACCTTCAACACCCGTCACTCGTAGGCTCGCTACGCGACCGTTGAAAATGCTGTTTTCTGCACTCACAATATCAAGATGTACTGTCATGGCTGCCATCCCGCTCTCCTTAAAAAACTAAGTAATACTACCTAGTTATTTCTTTTTGTTAGCTTTCTCGATGACTTCGTCAATAGAGCCAACCATGTAGAACGCTTGCTCTGGCAGGTGATCAAACTCACCGTCCAAAATACCCTTGAAGCCACGAATCGTGTCTTTCAGAGAAACGTACTTACCAGGAGAACCAGTAAAGACTTCTGCTACGAAGAAAGGCTGAGACAAGAAACGCTCAATCTTACGTGCGCGGAATACGATAGTTTTGTCATCATCTGACAATTCATCCATACCCAGAATCGCAATAATGTCTTTCAGCTCTTTGTAACGTTGCAGTACCGTTTGTACACCGCTGGCAACATCATAATGCTCTTGGCCAACAACCAAAGGATCTAATTGACGTGAAGTCGAATCCAATGGGTCAACCGCTGGGTAGATACCCAGAGAAGCAATTTGACGTGACAATACAACAGTCGCATCTAAGTGAGCGAAGGTTGTTGCTGGTGACGGGTCAGTCAAGTCATCCGCAGGTACGTATACCGCTTGTACAGAGGTAATCGAACCCGATTTAGTTGAAGTGATACGTTCCTGTAGAACGCCCATCTCTTCAGCCAATGTGGGTTGATAACCTACCGCAGAAGGCATACGACCTAACAGTGCAGAGACTTCGGTACCGGCTAAGGTGTAACGGTAGATGTTGTCAACGAACAACAGTACGTCACGACCTTCATCACGGAACTTCTCTGCCATAGTCAAACCAGACAGTGCCACGCGCAAACGGTTACCTGGTGGCTCGTTCATCTGACCATACACCATGGCCACTTTGTCGAGAACGCCAGAATCTTTCATCTCGTAGTAGAAGTCGTTACCTTCACGAGTACGTTCACCTACACCGGCGAATACAGAAAGACCCGAGTGAGCTTTAGCGATGTTGTTAATCAGTTCCATCATGTTAACTGTTTTACCAACACCCGCACCACCGAACAAACCGACTTTACCACCCTTAGCAAACGGACAAACAAGGTCGATAACCTTGATACCCGTTTCTAACAGCTCAGTAGAGCTCGATTGATCTTCATATGAAGGCGCTGCACGGTGAATAACATAACGCTCTTCTTCACCGATTGGACCCGCTTCATCAATAGGCTCGCCTAAAACGTTCATGATACGACCAAGAGTGGCCGCACCAACTGGAACAGAAATAGGTGAACCTGTGTTTACGACCTCAAGGCCACGACGCAGACCATCAGAAGAACCCATGGCAATGGTACGAACTACACCACCACCTAGTTGTTGCTGAACTTCCAGCACCAAACCATTACAGGCGCCTTCACCTGTGATCTTCAGAGCGTCATATACCTGAGGTACGGCATCTTGTGGAAACTCTACGTCCACAACCGCGCCAATCACTTGGACAACAGTACCTGTGCTCATGATTAATCCTCTAAAACTTGTATTCGTTACCTAACCTAAACCGCAGAGGCACCAGAAACAATTTCCGACAGTTCCTGCGTAATCGCAGCTTGACGGGCCTTGTTATAGACCAATTGCAAATCATTAATCAGCTCACCCGCATTGTCGGTTGCTGCTTTCATCGCCACCATACGGGCAGCTTGCTCAGAAGCAACGTTTTCGACAACACCTTGATATACTTGAGATTCAATATAACGAACCAACAACGCATCCAAAAGTGTTTTTGGATCAGGCTCATAAATATAATCCCAAGGATATTTAGCCGCTTCTTTTTCTTCTGATTTAGGCAAAGGTAGCAGCTGCTCGATCACAGGAGTCTGGGTCATAGTGTTAACAAACTTGTTATACACTATGTACAGACGATCCAATTTACCTTCGTTGTAAGCTTCTAGCATCACACTGACTGTCCCGATCAAGTCAGCGAGCTTGGGAGCATCGCCTAAACCTGAAGCGTGAGCAGACACTTTTCCGCCGAAACTTTTGAAAAACTGCACACTACGTGCGCCAATGGGGCAAAATTCAAATTCTGCACCTTCAGCTCGCCAGTTTTTCATGTCTAACAACACCTTTTTGAAAAGGTTAGCGTTTAGACCACCACAAAGGCCACGGTCGGTTGCAACGACTATGTAACCAACCCGCTTAGCCTCTCTCACCTCTAAATAGGGGTGTTTATACTCGAGAGTACCTTGCGCTACGTGACCGATTACCTTACGTATGCTTGCCGCATATGGACGACTCGCAGCCATGCGTTCCTGCGCTCTGCGCATTTTGCTGGCTGCGACCATTTCCATGGCGGACGTGATCTTCTGAGTGTTTTTAACACTCGCGATCTTGGTTTTAATCTCTTTAGCGCCGGCCATCTCTACTCTCCAATCTGGACCTGAGGTGCCTTACGACACCTCTATCATTGTTACCAGGTTTGGGTTGCTACGAACTTGTCGAGACCAGCTTTTAATTCAGCTTCGATATCGGCGTTATAATCGCCGGTATCATTAATAAGCTTCATTAAGGGCGCATGCTCGCTGTCCATGAACGAGAGCAGAGCGGCTTCGAAATCACCGATCTTCTTCAGCTCAACACTCTTAAGGTAACCTTTTTCAGCTGCGAAAATAGACACAGACTGAGCGGCGACGCTCATTGGAGCATATTGCTTTTGCTTCATCAGTTCGGTAACACGCACACCATGCTCTAGCTGAGCACGAGTCGCATCGTCAAGATCAGATGCAAACTGTGAGAACGCAGCAAGTTCACGATACTGTGCTAGTGCAGTACGAATACCACCAGACAGTTTCTTGATGATCTTAGTCTGAGCCGCACCACCTACACGAGAAACCGAAATACCTGGGTTAACCGCAGGACGTAAGCCTGAGTTAAACAGATCAGTTTCCAAGAAGATTTGACCATCAGTAATCGAAATTACGTTAGTCGGTACGAAGGCAGAGACGTCACCCGCTTGAGTTTCAATAATAGGTAACGCGGTTAACGAACCGGTTTTACCTGTTACTGCACCTTTAGTGAACTTTTCTACATAGATTTCGTTTACGCGTGAAGCACGCTCAAGTAAACGAGAGTGTAGATAGAATACATCACCTGGGTAAGCTTCACGGCCTGGTGGACGCTTGAGTAGTAACGAAATCTGACGGTAAGCAACAGCTTGCTTAGACAAATCATCGTATACGATCAAAGAATCTTCACCGCGGTCACGGAAGTATTCACCCATAGAACAACCAGAATATGGCGCTAAGAATTGCAGAGCGGCAGCTTCAGAAGCTGTTGCTACGACAACGATAGTGTTAGCTAACGCACCATGCTCTTCTAGCTTGCGTACTACGTTGGCGATAGTAGAAGCCTTTTGGCCAATCGCAACATACACACATTTAATGCCAGAATCTTTCTGGTTGATAATTGCGTCGATCGCCATCGCTGTTTTACCAGTCTGACGGTCGCCAATGATCAATTCACGTTGACCACGACCAATAGGGATCATGGAGTCAACGGCTTTATAGCCCGTTTGAACAGGTTGTGATACTGATTGGCGTTCAATAACACCAGGAGCTATCACTTCAACAGGAGAGAAACCATCGTTATCGATAGGTCCTTTTCCGTCAATAGGCTCGCCCAGAGTGTTAACAACACGACCCAGCAGACCACGACCCACTGGCACTTCCAGAATACGGCCGGTGGTTTTCACTTTTACGCCTTCTGCTAAATCAGCATAAGGACCCATTACTACGGCACCGACAGAATCACGTTCAAGGTTCAACGCGATTGCAAAACGATTACCAGGCAGTTCGATCATCTCACCTTGCATCACATCGGCTAAGCCGTGGATGCGGATGATGCCGTCACTAACCGCAACGATAGTACCTTCGTTACGCGATTCGCTGACAACGTCGAACTGCTCGATCCGCTGTTTAATCAGATCGCTGATTTCAGTGGAATTCAGTTGCATGCTCAAACTCCCAATTACGACTGCAGCGTATCAGACAGACGCGATAACTTACCGCGGATCGAGCCATCTATGACTAGATCGCCTGCCTTAATAATGGCACCGCCAATAAGCGATGCATCAATGCTACAGTTCAGCTTAACTTTGCGTGCGAGACGTTTCTCTAAAGAAACACTAATTTGCTGCTGTTGCTCAGAGCTCAGTTCAGTTGCAGAAACGATATCGGCTTCCACTTCTTTAGCTAGCTCATTACGGTATTCAGCAAAAAGTAGCGACACTGTAGGCAGTATCACTAAACGACCGTTTTCAGCCATCACCTTAATCAGGTTCTGACCTTGCTCGTTGACTTGCTCACCACAAACGCCAATAAAAAGCGTGGCAAGTTGTTTACTGGCTAAGGCGCCAGCTAACAGTGGCCGTATGGTTTCGTTTTCACTGACCAAGGCGGCAAACTTAAGCATTTCTGCCCAACTTTCCACTGCATTATGTTCAACCGCAAAATCAAAAGCTGCCTTTGCGTAAGGGCGAGCGATGGTGGTTAATTCAGCCATAACTCAACTCCCTTATCAAAGTTCGGTGACTAGTTTATTAACTATGTCACTGTGGGTGGCTGGATCAATCGAACGTTCAAGAATTCGCTCTGCGCCAATAATGGCCAAGGCGGCAACTTGCTTACGCAAGTCATCTTTCACGCGATGACGCTCGTTCTCAATTTCTGCTTTACCCTGAGCGATAATTTTAGATCGCTCAGTTTCAGCTTCAGCCTTTGCTTCTTCCACTATTTGAGACTTACGCTTGTTAGCTTGCTCAATAATTTCGTTAGCAGTTACCTTAGCTTCCTTTAGTTGGTCAGTCGCTTTCGCTTGAGCCAACTCGAGATCTTTTGCAGCACGGCCGGCATCAGCAAGACCATCAGCAATTTTCTTCTGCCGTTCTTCGATTGCATTCATCAACGGTGGCCACACAAACTTCATGCAGAACCACACAAACAGGAAAAAAGAAATTGCTTGGCCTAGCAGGGTAGCGTTAATACTCATAACGACAACTCCTTACAGGGTGCTGAATTAGCCAATCTTAGCTGCGTTTTCTAAGAATTGAGCTAAGAATG
Source organism: Shewanella sp. (assembly GCA_051652445.1). Taxonomy (GTDB): domain Bacteria; phylum Pseudomonadota; class Gammaproteobacteria; order Enterobacterales; family Shewanellaceae; genus Shewanella. The sequence continues at coordinate 6,681 of JBOFUF010000132.1, read as the reverse complement.
GGTTAGCAAATACGAAGAATAATGCAACACCAACTGCAATCATAGAGATCGCATCGAGAAGACCAGCAACGATGAACATCTTAATCTGTAAAGATGAAGCAAGCTCAGGTTGACGGGCAGAAGCTTCTAGGAACTTACCACCTAAGATAGCAAAGCCAATACCAGTACCTAATGCAGCTAGGCCAATCATGATAGCAACAGCGATTGCCGTAAAACTAATTACCGTTTCCATTTTATCTCCGATTAATATCTAATTTTATTAATTAAATTAATGATCTTCATGTGCCATGCTTAGATAAACAATCGTCAGCATCATGAAAATAAAGGCCTGCAGCACAATCACCAAAATGTGGAATATCGCCCAAGGCACTGAAAGTGCGAACTGAGCCCACCACGGCATAAGTGCAATCAGAATAAAGATCAACTCACCTGCATACAGGTTACCAAACAGACGAAGCGCCAATGAAATGGGCTTAGCAATCAAGGTGACTGTTTCCAAAACAAAGTTAACTGGAATCAGTGCCCAATGATTAAAAGGCTGCATGGTCAGTTCTTTAGTGAACCCACCAATGCCCTTAACTTTGATGCTGTAAAACACAATCAACACAAACACACTTAAGGACAAACCTAAAGTGACATTCAAGTCGGTAGTGGGTACAACTTTAAGGTAAGGAACACCTAAAAATCTGTTTGCGGCTTCAGGTATAAAGTCAACCGGTATCAGATCCATGAAATTCATTAGGAAAACCCAAACGAAGATCGTCAGACCAAGTGGTGCAATAACAGCATTTTTCCCATGAAAGGAATCTTTTACTATTTTATCAACACTTTCCACGCACATTTCAACAAAACATTGAAGCTTACCTGGAACACCTGTGGTTGCTTTTTGCCCTGTTTTATAAAATATCCATAAAAACAGAACCCCAAGGCCTACTGAAAACAAAAGTGAGTCAATGTGCCAAGTCCAAAACCCAGCATCTTGACATGCATGATTAAAAGCTACTCCACCATCGGGGAAGCACATTTTTGCATTAGTCAGGTGATGCTGGATGTACTCGGAAGCATTTAATGCTTCACCAGTTGTCGCCATGATTAATCTCACTTAATTTTGCTTGAAGTATAAAGAAGCCGTAAAAGGTACCATGAGACTTAATGCGTAACAGGCAAACAAGGGGGCAAAAACCACCTGTAACAGGCTAAACACTAAAGCAAACAATACGATAGTTAACAGCAACTTTACCGCTTCCCCCAGAAAAAATGATTTAACCACTTTTCCTGATGAACTTGCTCCCATGTGAGAGAAAGCGAGGGTTGCGAATACAAAATTAGGGAGTGCAGCGATGAAACCACCTGCTAACGCAGAATAGCCAAACTGAACTCCCCATACGGCGAAAAAGAGAATTGAAGCACCCCCAGCGACAGCCACCTGCATCATTACCAATTTATAGGCAAACCACCGGCCACGACGCGCTAAAATATTACTCAATTCATCCTCTCCGCATTCATGCTTTTTGTTTCGATGACCGGATAACAAATACCCGAATTGATGTCAATGCACAAAAAGCTTGCGAAATTATACCTTTTCACGCCTTCATTGCAACTTTGAGATACGGAAAAACAACACTTTTAAAGTGATCTAGCGCTTAAGAGGGTAAAACACTAACTTAAGACCTGTCACAAAATTTCATTAAGAAACGTTAACCAACACACATTAATGAATTTTGCTAAGTATTCCGTCGAGTTCGGCCAAATTCTGATAGTTAATTACAATTTTACCGGTTCCCTTACTGCCATGGGCAATCGAAACTTTCGCACCTAACTTTTCAATTAACTCTTGCTCCAAACGGCATACATCTTGATCTTTAGCCGTAGTTTCAGCTTGTTTAGGCGGATTTAAGGTTTGATTAATTAATCGCTCAGTTTCACGAACGGTTAATTCCTTCGCTGCCACTAATCTGGCTAGATTTGTTTGCTCTTCTCCCTCAATGGCCAACAAAGCGCGGGCATGACCCATATCGATATCGCCATATTCGAGTAGACGTTTTACTGGCTCATTTAGGCCGTTTAAACGTAACAAGTTAGATACACTCGCTCTGGATTTTCCCACTACATCGGCAACCTGTTGGTGAGTCAGCTCAAACTCTTGCATTAAACGTTGTAATGCAATGGCTTCTTCCATGGCATTTAAATCTTCACGCTGAATGTTTTCGATCAAAGCGATAGCAACAGCGGCCTCATCCGGTACTTGTTTTACAATACAGGGAATTTTATGTAAACCAGCAAGTTGTGAAGCCCGCCAGCGACGTTCGCCCGCAATAATTTCGTACATATCATTAGTGACTTGCCTCACAACGATAGGCTGAATAATACCTTGATTGCGGATAGAGTGAGCCAATTCTTCCAAGGCTTCGGGAGACATGTCTTTACGAGGTTGATACTTACCCGGTTGTAATAAATCTAAATCGAGATAGATAAGCTCTTCTTTTGTATCGACAACATTCGCTTCGTCTGTGTGCTTTTTGCTAGCGGCATGGCTGTTACTCAGTAGGGCGTCTAAGCCCTTACCTAGCCCTCTTTTCTTTAACGTCATGATGACCCTTTAGGCTTGTTTAGCCTGAGTTTGTTGTTCTGAACGACGGATCATTTCACCCGCAAGCGCCAAATAGGCCTTAGCGCCGGCACTTGATTTATCGTAATACATCGCTGGCGCGCCAAAACTGGGGGCCTCAGCTAACCTGACATTACGTGGGATAACGGTGCGATAGACCTTATCACCAAAATGCTGTTTAAGCTGATCGGACACATCATTAGATAAACGGTTACGCGGATCATACATAGTGCGTAAGATGCCTTCTATGCCAAGCCCCGGATTAACCATGGCGGCAAGCTTAGTAATGGTATCAATCAGTGCCGTTAACCCTTCGAGAGCATAGTATTCGCACTGCATCGGCACGAGTACAGAGTCAGCTGCTGACATTGCGTTTACAGTCAGCATGTTCAACGATGGAGGGCAGTCGATAAAAATATAATCATACTGATCTTTGATCGGTGCAAGCGCGTTACGTAAACGGATCTCCCGGGCAAAAAACTCCATCAACTTAATTTCTGCCGCTGTAACATCGCCATTACTGGCAATGAGATCATACTTACCCGCAGTGTTTTTAATGACGATCTCGTCGAAAGGCTTTTCTTCTACCAATAATTCATAGGCCGTATTAGCGACATCGTACTTATCGACGCCACTGCCCATGGTGGCATTACCTTGAGGATCAAGATCGATCAATAATACTTTACGTTTTGTTGCTGCTAACGAAGCGGCGAGGTTAACGCAAGTAGTTGTTTTTCCTACGCCACCTTTCTGGTTAGCCACGGCAATTACTTTACCCACAATATCACCCTGTATGTAAATGCTGGTTTATTGCCCTTGCTTAAAAATGATATTATCAATCACTTTTAAGCCTGTTATTCTTTGATTATTTTCAATAAATGTCTTTTTTCATCGAGTTTCGGCACTTTAAGCTCGATAACGTCTTTCACCACAAATCCACTTGGAATATGTTGCATCTCTTCTTCATTCAACTGGCCTTTAAGCGCATAAAACTGGCCATGTTCGGCGGGGAGATGATGACACCAAGTCAGCATATCTTGGATTGAGGCAAATGCACGACTTAATACACCATCGAACTTTTGCTCGGGTTGATACGCTTCTACGCGGCTTTCGACTGAGCTGATGTTATGAATGCCTAGCTCAAAGGACACTTGTTTTTGAAAACGAATGCGTTTACCTAAGCTGTCCAATAACACAAATTGTTTTTCTGGATTCATAATCGCCAATGGGATCCCAGGTAAACCGGGTCCAGTGCCGACATCGATAAAACGTTCACCTTGCAAGTGTTTTGAAACCACTAAGCTGTCCATAATATGACGGATCAACATAGCTTCGGGATCTCTCACCGATGTTAGGTTATAGGCTTTATTCCATTTGTTGAGCATGCCAACAAGATCAATTAGTTGTTTTTTCTGCTCAACTGTTGCGGGCAAATTAATTTCGGCTAAATAAGCCTCTAACTGGGCTAATAACACTGAGCAACCTCAACAAAGATACGATTATGGACGCGAAGGCTATTATGAAGCCCGAAAACGATGAAGGGAAGCCTGAATGCTTCCCTTCTATGGCCTAACTAACGATTAAACTCGCTTTTACGCACTCTTACGTAATAAGCCACGTTTTTTAAGGTGAACGAGCAAAATTGAAATGGCCGCGGGAGTAATACCAGAGATCCGTGACGCTTGGCCTATGGTTTCTGGTTTGTGGTTATTTAACTTAGCAATCACTTCATTTGATAAGCCTGGTACTTCTTTGTAATCGAGTGTCAAAGGTAAACCTGTGCTCTCATTACGGACCGCTTTGTTAATTTCTTCTTGCTGACGTTGAATATAGCCAGAGTACTTAACTTGGATCTGTACTTGCTCAGCCGCTTGTGGATCTTCAAGTCCTGGACCAAAACCTTCTATTTGCATCAAGGTGCTGTAATCCATTTCTGGACGACGTAGTAGTTCTTCAAATGACGCTTCGCGCGCGATAGGCGTATTTAAGTGCGGGTTTAACGCATGGATCAACGGTGAATTGGGGTGTACCCATTGAGCCCGTAAGCGCTGTAATTCGAGTTCAATTGATTCGAACTTTTCACTAAACGCGGCCCAGCGAGTGTCGTCGACTAAACCTAATTCACGACCTTTTGCCGTTAAACGGATGTCAGCGTTATCTTCACGCAGTAACAGACGATATTCGGCACGGCTAGTAAACATGCGGTACGGTTCTTTGGTACCCAGAGTTGATAGATCGTCAACCAAAACGCCAAGATACGCTTCGTCACGTCGTGGACACCAAGCTTCTTTACCCAGAACTTGCAGTGAGGCATTCATGCCTGCTAATAAACCTTGAGCAGCAGCTTCTTCATAACCCGTTGTGCCATTGATTTGGCCAGCAAAGAATAATCCGTTGATCGCTTTCGTTTCCAATGAGTTTTTCAGATCTCTTGGATCAAAATAATCGTATTCGATCGCATAACCTGGACGCATAATTTCTGCGTTTTCCATGCCTTTGATTGAACGTACTAAATTCAACTGGACATCGAAAGGTAAGCTAGTAGAGATCCCGTTAGGATAGATCTCACTGGTATTTAAGCCTTCAGGCTCGATGAAGATCTGATGCGACGATTTATCCGCAAAGCGGTGGATCTTATCTTCAATCGATGGGCAATAACGTGGACCAATTCCTTCGATTACACCTGAATACATTGGACTTCTGTCTAAACCACCCCGAATTATTTCATGGGTTTTTTCATTGGTGTGAGTGATCCAGCAAGAAATCTGTTTTGGATGATGACTCACATCGCCCATAAATGACATGACAGGTAACGGAGAATCGCCTTTCTGTTCAGCCATTTGTGAAAAATCGATTGTGTTCGCATCAATACGTGGCGGTGTACCGGTTTTTAAACGGCCTACTCGGATAGGTAATTCACGTAAACAATTGGCCAAGGCAATTGCTGGTGGATCACCTGCACGACCTCCACTGTAGTTTTCTAAGCCTATATGAATTTTGCCGCTTAAGAATGTGCCGGCAGTTAATACAACTGTTGGTGATTCAAAAGCTAAACCCATTTGAGTTACTACGCCAACAACTTGATTATTTTCAATAACTAAATCTTCAACAGCTTGTTGAAAAATGCGTAAATTAGGCTGATTTTGTAGTATGTGTTGGATTTTTTGACGATACAAGGCACGGTCAGCTTGTGCACGTGTGGCTCGAACGGCTGGGCCTTTGCTTGAGTTTAAAGTTCTAAATTGAATCCCTGCATAATCGGTTGCAATCGCCATTGCACCACCTAAGGCATCAATTTCTTTCACTAAATGGCCTTTACCGATACCACCGATCGCGGGATTACATGACATTTGCCCTAAGGTATCGATATTGTGAGTGAGCAATAATGTTTTAGATCCCATTCTTGCAGCAGCTAATGCGGCTTCAGTTCCGGCATGACCACCACCAACAACAATAACATCAAACCGTTCATGAAAATGCATGGCATTACCTTCAATGACTAAGAGACTCAATTCGAGCGGATCATTTTAGCATTTGCTTTGCCTTAGGTGAATGATCATTTTACGCTGTTCGATCAAGTTGATCTGGACTAATAGATCTTAAGATCTTTATATAGATCTTCTTATTATGTTTATTATTAAGATCGCATTTTTCTGTGGATAAGCCTAATTAATGATATAAATCATAAATTAACGCGATCTTGATCCTGTGATCTGATCGCGATCTAACCCGATTAAACATGGGGATAGATCGGCTACTTATCCACAGGGTGGATCTTTAAGCAGATCGGACTGTGAGTAATACAGAGGTTGATCAGATCTAAATAATAGCTTATCCACATATTTATACTTTAAATAAATAAATTGTGGATAAGTAGGATCTAAACTGTAGATAGATCGCGACGTTAGTCAGTAAGCGATCTTAAATATCCTGTTGCCATTGTGCTAACCATGCAAGCGCTGGGTCTTCTGGCACAGGATCGCGCTGTACATCGATCTGGATCTTATCCACAAATGCCTTTGCATCGCAGTGTTGAATCGCTGATATTAATTTTTCAGGGCCTTGGCAAAAGG
>JBOFUF010000131.1:0-33437 GCA_051652445.1 Shewanella sp. | reverse complement strand
GACAAACGTAATTATACGCGTGCGACCACTGCTCAACGTTGTGTACGCGCTGGTGGTAAGCATAATGACTTAGATAATGTGGGTTACACCGCACGTCATCACACCTTTTTCGAAATGCTGGGTAACTTCAGTTTCGGTGATTATTTCAAAGAAGAAGCGATTCGTTTGGGTTGGGCTTTCTTAACTGAAACCTTAAATCTGCCTAAAGAGCGTCTATGCGTCACGATTTATCAAACAGACGATGAAGCCTTTGATATTTGGAACAAAAAGATTGGTGTCGCGGCTGAGAACATCATCCGTATTGGTGACAACAAAGGTGCCGCTTATGCGTCAGATAATTTCTGGCAAATGGGTGATACTGGTCCTTGTGGCCCGTGTACTGAGATTTTCTATGATCATGGTGATCATATTTGGGGCGGACGTCCTGGCAGTCCTGAAGAGGATGGCGATCGTTTTATCGAAATCTGGAACATCGTTTTCATGCAGTACAACCGTCAAGCATCGGGTGAAATGTTACCTTTACCTAAGCCCTCGGTTGATACCGGCATGGGGATTGAGCGTATCGCTGCGATTATGCAGGGCGTTCATTCTAATTACGAAATCGATATTTTCCGTACTTTGATTGCTAAAGCCGCAGAGGTCATTGGTGTCAGCGATTTATCGGAAAAGTCGCTGCGAGTCATTGCCGATCATATCCGTTCATGTGCATTTTTAATTGCCGACGGCGTTATGCCATCGAACGAAGGCCGTGGTTATGTGCTGCGCCGTATTATTCGTCGCGCTGTTCGCCATGGTAACAAGCTAGGTGCGACCGAAGCCTTCTTCTACAAGCTGGTTCCGTCTTTGATTGCGGTGATGGGCGATGCAGCAAAAGGGTTAGCTGAGACTCAAGTTATTGTTGAAAAAGCACTGAAAGCCGAAGAAGAGCAATTTGCCCGTACGCTTGAACGTGGTTTAGGTATGTTAGATACGGCCTTAAACGAGTTGAAAGGTGACACCTTAGACGGCGAAACCGTCTTTAAACTGTATGACACCTATGGTTTTCCAATGGATTTGACCGCTGATGTCTGCCGTGAGCGCAACATCATTGTCGATGAAGCCGGTTTCGAAGTCGCCATGGCTGAGCAGCGTAGCCGCGCCCAAGCTGCTGGTAACTTTGGTGCAGATTATAACGCTGCACTGAAAATTGATGCTGAAACTGCATTCAGTGGTTACACCGAATTAGCGGGTCAAGCTAAGGTCACCGCGATTTATCAAAATGGTGAGTCAGTGACGGCGATCAAAGCGGGTGATGAAGCCGTTGTCGTGCTCGATATAACACCTTTCTATGCTGAATCTGGCGGTCAGGTAGGCGATAAAGGCCAATTGGTTACGAACGGTATTTTGTTTACGGTAAATGATACGCAAAAGTATGGTCAAGCAACGGGACATCAAGGTGTTTTGGCCACAGGTAGCTTAAGCGCTGGCCAAGTTATTGAAGCTAAAGTCGATAAAAAATCACGTCACCGTACTGAGCTAAATCACTCTGTAACGCATTTGTTGCATGCTGCGCTGCGTCAAGTGCTCGGTACGCATGTATCACAAAAAGGTTCACTGGTTGATCCTGAGCGTTTACGTTTTGACTTCTCCCATTTTGAAGGTGTTAAAGCCGCTGAATTAAAAGAGGTTGAAGAATTAGTTAACACCCAAATTCGTCGTAACCATGCGCTGAACACCGCTGAGATGAGCATAGATGAAGCTAAAGAAAAAGGCGCTATGGCACTCTTTGGTGAGAAATATGACTCACAAGTACGCGTTGTGACTATGGGGGATTTCTCTATCGAATTATGCGGTGGCACCCACGTGGGGCGTACGGGTGATATCGGCTTATTTAAGATCACCTCAGAAGCAGGTATTGCCGCGGGTATTCGTCGTATTGAAGCGGTTACGGGGGCGGCAGCGATGGCCTATGTGGCGCAGCAACAAGCTGAGCTGGAAGAAGCTGCAGCCTTATTAAAAGGCGATGCCAACTCAGTGGTGGCCAAGTTAAAAGCGCAGCTCGACAAAATGAAGCAACTCGAAAAAGAAATGGCACAGCTAAAAGACAAATTAGCGGCGGCAGCGAGTGCTGACTTAGTGGGTGACGCTGTCCTAGTCAATGGCGTTAACGTGCTGATTAAAAAGTTAGATGGCGTTGAGGCAAGTTCATTACGCGGTCTGCAAGATGAATTAAAGCAGAAATTGAAATCGGCGATTATTGTTCTGGGTACCACTCAGGAAGGTAAAGTTAACCTGATTGCGGGTGTGAGTAACGATCTGATTGGTAAAGTCAAAGCGGGTGAGCTAGTCGCTATGGTCGCCTCGCAAGTGGGGGGCAAAGGCGGTGGTCGTCCTGATATGGCTCAAGCGGGCGGTAGCCAGCCAGAAAAACTGGATGCGGCATTGGCTCAAGTATTACCTTGGATTACTGAGCGTCTAGCTTAAGAGGTTGCTGTGCCCCAAATACGAAAGCTTAGTGGTAGCAAGCTTTTTGTGAAAAAGTTCGGCGGCACTTCGGTGGGTTCTATTGAACGTATCGAAGCGGTTGCTGAGCAGATTGCAAAGTCAGCTCACAATGGTGAGCAGCAAGTATTAGTCTTATCGGCGATGGCGGGTGAAACGAATCGCCTGTTTGCACTTGCTGCGCAAATTAACCCGCGAGCTTCGGCCCGCGAGTTAGACATGTTAGTGTCGACGGGGGAGCAAGTGAGTATTGCTTTGATGTCGATGGCGTTACAACGTCGTGGTATTAAAGCGAAATCCCTCACGGGCGATCAAGTGCAAATTCATACAAATAGTCAGTTCGGCCGAGCTAGCATTGAGCGGGTTGATACTGAGTATTTGCAATCACTGCTAGCTGAGGGTGTTGTACCGATTGTTGCAGGATTTCAAGGAATCGATTCCCAAGGTGACGTGACCACCTTAGGGCGTGGTGGTTCAGATACTACAGCAGTAGCGCTTGCAGCGGCCTTAGCGGCGGATGAATGTCAGATTTTTACTGACGTGGCGGGGGTATTTACCACAGACCCTAATATTGATAGCAGTGCACGACGCCTTGATGTGATAGGGTTTGATGTGATGCTCGAAATGGCGAAGTTAGGCGCTAAAGTGCTGCATCCTGATTCTGTCGAGTATGCAGAGCGTTTTCGGGTGCCGCTGCGAGTGTTGTCGAGTTTTGAGGCTGGGCAGGGGACGTTAATTCAATTTGGTGATGAGTCGGAATTAACCATGGCTTCGCTAGTGCAAGGTATCGCGATTAATAAAGCGCTCGCAACACTGACGATTGAAGGGCTATTTAGTAGCGGTGAACGCTATCAAGCGCTATTAGCATGTTTAACTCGGTTGGAAATCGATGTGGAATTTATTTCGCCATTGAGGAACCATGAGGATGACCCTTCGGGGCGAGTCAGCTTTATGCTTGCAGAAGCCAAGGTCGATACTCTGCTAAATGAACTAGACCTTTTAAGTGAAAACCTTGCTCTTGGACCGTTGATTGTTGAACGTCAACGTGCAAAAGTATCCTTAGTTGGCAAGGGTTTACAGGTAAAGATGGGGTTATTAACTAAGATGTTAGAAGTCTTGGGTAATGAAACGATTCATGCTAAGTTACTCACAGCGTCAGAGAGTAAATTATCAACTGTTATCGATGAAAGGGACTTACACAAGGCGGTTCAGGCGTTACATCACGCTTTCGAGCTAAATAAGTTGTAATTAAATAACCGTGTTGAGTATTGAATACTATTAATTTGTACTAAGCTGACCTTATAATGAGCCCATCTAGCGGATGAGTGCCGTGTGTAAGCTGAATTAAGAAATAAAGGAGCTATCGAATGCTGATTTTGACTCGTCGTGTAGGCGAAACACTGATGATTGGTGATGAAGTCACAGTTACAGTGCTAGGGGTAAAAGGCAATCAAGTGCGTATAGGTGTGAATGCACCAAAAGAGGTTTCTGTTCACCGTGAAGAAATCTACCAACGCATTCAATCTGAAAAATCTGGTACCCCCTCAGAAGGTGGTAACTTTTAGCCCCTTGCCTTTGCAAGAGTATTGCGGCAACAGAAGAGTCAGTTTTTAACTGACTTTTTCTTTTGTAGTGAGAAAGATTGGCGCAAATCAATACATTGGCTTGATATAACAGCAATGTGATTAAAAACAGTTCAAACGGAATCTGTTTCTGAAAAAGGGTTTGACTTATTTTCGTCAAACAGTAATATGTGCGCCAAGAAAACGGAGAGGTGGCCGAGTGGCCGAAGGCGCTCCCCTGCTAAGGGAGTATGGGCTTTAACTCCCATCGAGGGTTCGAATCCCTCCTTCTCCGCCATTTCTTAACGATAGAAAACAGTGCGCGTGTAGCTCAGCTGGATAGAGTACCTGGCTACGAACCAGGCGGTCGGAGGTTCGACTCCTTCCACGCGCACCATTTTTTATTAGTGTTTGATGTAAAAGTAAATTTAGATACAAGTCGCGCGTGTAGCTCAGCTGGATAGAGTACCTGGCTACGAACCAGGCGGTCGGAGGTTCGACTCCTTCCACGCGCACCATTTCTGCATTAGTTAATATTTAACTCATCAGTTTTGAATTTCACTAAGAAATTTTGTAGATAATTGCTTGTAGCAGAAAGTTAAAATGCGCGTGTAGCTCAGCTGGATAGAGTACCTGGCTACGAACCAGGCGGTCGGAGGTTCGACTCCTTCCACGCGCACCAATTTAAATTAATGTGGTTTAGGTCGCATTAATGTTTCATCGTTTAACATGCGCGTGTAGCTCAGCTGGATAGAGTACCTGGCTACGAACCAGGCGGTCGGAGGTTCGACTCCTTCCACGCGCACCAATATAGTTAACGAGATACGTCTTGTTGATTTAAAGCGTTAAACGCGGAGAGGTGGCCGAGTGGCCGAAGGCGCTCCCCTGCTAAGGGAGTATGGGCTTTAACTCCCATCGAGGGTTCGAATCCCTCCTTCTCCGCCATTCTATTCTTTTAGTCGAGAGGAATAGAATAAATTTGCTAGATAAAGGTACATATTCTCGGATCGGGTAGCATAGATACAATGAGAAGTACTGTTAAGAGTTTGCGCGTGTAGCTCAGCTGGATAGAGTACCTGGCTACGAACCAGGCGGTCGGAGGTTCGACTCCTTCCACGCGCACCATATAGATAAGCCCTGCAAGCAATTGCAGGGCTTTTTTATTTGTGTTGATGCTGCGTTGGCTTGGCAGTCTTCTATCTCTTCTTTTGGGTAAATCCGCAGTCGATCAAGCATGCTATACCTCTGTTATCTTAAGCTATATCGGTTTAAATACTGCTTTTTGATTCCCCCCTAATACAGTGATTTTCTTTTTATCTACGCAATAGTCCATGACGAGAGAGCGTCGTTATGTCAGCCTCGTTTTGCCAGTCTCTCACTGCACCTCTGAGTGTGTTAGCTGAGCTTTGTAGTGGCACAGCGCTTATGGTTGAGGGATAAACCATATTCGCAATGGCTGGGCGCTTGTGAGCTCTAATGGGCCGCATAGAGAGTGTTGCTGAGTCATGACGAGGTTTTTAATGGCAGGCTTGACGTGATAGGGTATTTATACTGCGTTGGTTATGGTTAACTTAGCCCACTCGGTCTGCAAATAACCGCAATCGCCATATATGGTGTGAGGGCCATTTAGGCAGGAGCCATATATGGCCTTACCTAAAGAAGGTTACCATTGCGTTAACATCAGCTGCGCAATCCAGCATCTTCAGGTTGTTTGGGTATATAAGAAGGGCAGCCTAGTGGCTGCCCTTCAGTCTATTCGAACACCATAATCTATAACATTACGCGTCTAACTTAGCGAACTCAGATTTTTGTTCGTTGAGCTTATCAATGTCACGCTTGAGGTCGGTCATTTTGGCGCGCTCTTTGTCTATCACTTCGGCAGGGGCTTTTGCCACGAAGCCTTGGTTTGACAACTTGCCTTCAATGCGAGCGATCTCTTGGCCGAGCTTTTCAAGCTGTTTGTCGATACGAGCCATTTCGGCAGCCACATCGATTAAGCCTGCCATCGGGATCAGCAGCTCCATTTCGCCAATCAAACCTGTGGTCGACATAGGCGCGGTTTCGCCATCGGCTAAAATGGTCATGCTTTCTAGGCGAGCAAGGGTGGTGAAGAAGGTTTGGTTGGCTTCAATACGCGCCTTGTCCTGTGCATTCACACCCCGTAGTAGCGCATTTAGCGGCTTAGAGGGGGCAATGTTCAGTTCGGCGCGAATGTTACGTACCGCGACGATGACTTGCTTAACCCACTCTAAATCGGCCATGGCGGCGCTATCGACTTTCGCGGCATCAAATGTTGGGAACGGAGCCAGCATAATGGTATCACCTGCGACACCGGCTAACGGTTTAACGCGCTGCCAAATGGTTTCAGTGATATATGGCATGATAGGGTGCATAAGACGTTGAAGCGCCTCAAGCACAGTCACCAAGGTGTGGCGGGTGCCGCGCATTTGGGCTTCGCTGCCATTTTGTAATACCGGTTTCGTGAGTTCTAAGTACCAATCACAGAACTGATTCCAAGTGAACTCATACAGAGTATTGGCCGCTAAGTCGAAACGGTAGGCCGTCATGTGATCGTCAAAGGTCTTAACGGTTTGATTGAATAAGCCGATAATCCAGCGGTCGGCCAACGACAGCTCTAGTTCGCCGCCTTTATGCTCGGGTGACCCAGGGCCACAATCTTGAGCTTCTGTGTTCATCAGCACATAACGGGAAGCGGTCCATCACTTGTTACAGAAGCTACGGTAGCCGTCTAAGCGCTTCATGTCCCAGTTGATGTCACGACCCGTTGATGCCATTGCCGCAAGCGTAAAGCGCAGCGCATCTGTGCCATGGGCTTCTATACCGCCGTCAAATTCTTTGCGGGTACTCTTTTCAATCTTGGCTGCCAGTTGTGGCTGCATCATGTTGCCGGTACGTTTCTCAACCAGATCTTCAAGACCTATACCATCGATCATGTCTAATGGGTCAAGTACGTTGCCCTTAGATTTTGACATCTTGTTACCCGCTTCATCGCGGATAAGGCCAGTCACATAAACGGTTTTGAACGGGACTTGTGGCTTACCATCTTCATCTTTGATGAAGTGCATGGTCATCATGATCATACGGGCAACCCAGAAGAAGATGATGTCAAAACCTGTGACCAACACATCAGTTGGGTGGAAGGTTTTTAAATCTTCTAAATTGTCAGGCCAACCTAATGTAGAAAATGTCCACAGTGCTGAGCTGAACCAAGTGTCCAGTACGTCTTCATCTTGGCGCAGCGCCATAGTGTCGGTGATATTGTGTTTCGCGCGCACTTCGGCTTCGTTGCGACCCACATAAACTTTACCATTTTCGTCGTACCAAGCAGGGATACGATGACCCCACCACAATTGACGCGAAATACACCAATCTTGAATGTCACGCATCCATGAGAAATACATGTTCTCGTATTGCTGTGGTACAAATTTGATGCTGCCATTTTCAACGGCTTCGATAGCGGTTTTCGCCATTGGTGCAACAGCCACATACCATTGGTCGGTCAGCATCGGCTCGATAACCACACCTGAACGATCACCATAAGGGACTTTTAGGGCGTGCGGCGCGATTTTTTCGAGCAGACCTAAGGTGTCAAATTCGGTGACAATAGCATCGCGCGCTTTAAAACGATCCAGTCCAGCAAAGCGCTCAGGCAAGCGGCCATCGAGGGTTTTGTTAAAGGTGCCGTCAGAGTTAACCACTTCGGCACTGGTGCGAATAGCCGCATCTAAGGTCAGCACGTTAAACATGGGCAGGTGGTGACGTTTACCGACTTCATAGTCGTTAAAGTCATGGGCTGGGGTGATCTTTACGCAACCGGTACCAAAGGCCATGTCGACGTAATCGTCAGCCACGATAGGAATGCGGCGGTTAACAATTGGCAACAGAATAAATTTACCGACCAGGGCTTGATAGCGTTCATCATCGGGATGCACTGCAACGGCACTATCGCCGAGCATGGTTTCTGGGCGTGTGGTAGCGACTTCCAAATAGTCTTTACCATCGGCGGTCAATTCACCATCGGCCAGAGGGTAACGCAGGTGCCACATGTGACCCTGTTTTTCTTTGCTTTCTACTTCAAGATCAGAGATAGCGGTGTGCAGCTTGGGATCCCAGTTGACCAAACGCTTACCGCGATAAATCAACTCGTCGTCATAAAGACGCACAAACACTTCCTGAACCGCTTTAGACAAGCCTTCATCCATAGTGAAGCGTTCGCGGTCCCAATCAACAGAAGCGCCCATACGACGTAACTGCTTAGTGATCGTGCCGCCTGATTGCGCTTTCCATTCCCACACTCTATCCATAAAGGCATCGCGACCTAAATCGTGACGAGTCTTGCCTTCTTCGGCCTCAAGTTTACGCTCAACCAGCATTTGGGTGGCGATGCCTGCATGGTCAGTACCTACTTGCCAAAGGGTATTTTTGCCTTTCATCCGTTGGTAACGGGTTAAGGTATCCATGATGGTGTCTTGGAAGGCATGACCCATATGCAAGCTGCCCGTCACGTTAGGTGGCGGGATCATGATGCAATAGTTGCCTTGGGATTCATCGCCGTGTGGCTTGAAATAACCTTGCTCTTCCCAGTTTTGGTAAAGCGTTTGCTCGATGGACTGCGGATCGTATGTTTTTTCCATGGGAACGTGTCTGTCTCAAACTAATTAAGTGGATGTGTTGCTAAGTCTTGGGTCTGTAAATTGACCCCTAAGCCGCGATACTGTCGATAACGTTCGCGAGCGACCGCTTTATGCTGAATGTCATTGGCAACAAAATCGATAATGTGGCTAAAGTTTACCGCAAATGGGGGCGCTTGGTCTGCAAGATTAATCAGAACTTGGCGACTTTTGTTCGCGCCGAGACGATCAAAGCCAATTTCAACCGGCGATCCCGTCATCGGCCCTTCCCCTTTGAGGTTGTGAGGCACAAAAGCACTGGGCTCAAACTGCCATAAAAGCTCATCAATGGCATGGGCTTGTTGCTTATCTTGGCAATGGATATAGACCCATTGTTGCTTCACAAAAGCCTGCTGTGCCAGTTGGCATGCCAATAGATACATCTCGTCAAGAGCAAGGTTCGCATTGGCGGTTGCAACCGCTGAATCAGCCTTGGCTGTGGCAGGTGAAACCACTGACGGCATGAGATAAAACAGTACTTGAGTCATTATTTCAATGCCTTGCTCATTTGTTTTAGTGGCGAACATAAGAGGCAGTTTACACTAAAAATCAGCATGGGTTAATGCTTGGTATAAACCTAGCGCTGAGGTGTTATTCATCGCAGTCTTGCGGGAGTGAATGTGACGCGGTTAAGCCACTTGAGATGACGTTGGTCGGGTAGTCGCTCATTGAAAATCGATTCTAAGCCCTATGGTTGTGCTCATTTTTTTACTCAACGCGTTATTCAGCAAATGACTATGCAGCATAAAATAACCAACAAAAAAGGCGAAGAAATTTATCTTCGCCTTTGATTTATCTGAACTTTACAATATTCAGACCAATAAGCGGTTATTCGCCGAGTTCAACGCCAGCACGATTGATCAGGAACTGAGTCAATAGTGGTACTGGACGACCGGTAGAGCCTTTATTGGCACCGCTATTCCACGCTGTACCCGCAACGTCTAAGTGAGCCCAATTGTACTTTTTAGCAAAGCGCGAGAGGAAACATGCTGCTGTGATAGCACCAGCTGGACGGCCACCTAAGTTGGTCATGTCAGCAAATGGGCTGTCGAGCATATCTTGATACTCATCCCATAATGGCATGCGCCATGCGCGGTCACCACTTTGCTCACCGGCACTTAATAGCTCATGTGCCAGCGGGTTATGTGATGAGAACAGACCCGATGCGTGTTTACCAAGGGCAATCACACATGCGCCGGTCAGGGTCGCAGCATCGATAACCAGTTCAGGATCGAAACGCTCAACATAGGTTAATACGTCACATAGGACTAAACGGCCTTCAGCATCGGTATTAAGCACTTCAACGGTTTGGCCTGACATAGTGGTCAGAATATCACCCGGACGGTAAGCATTACCCGACGGCATGTTTTCACAGCCTGCCAGAATGCCCACAACGTTGATAGATAATTTCATATCACAGATGGCTTTCATCGTGCCGATAACCCCTGCGGCACCGCCCATGTCGTATTTCATTTCGTCCATGGCTTCGCCAGGTTTTAATGAAATGCCGCCAGAGTCAAAGGTTAGGCCCTTACCGATTAATACGATGGGTTTTTCAGTGCTGTCGACAGCCCCCTTGTACTCCATCACAGTCATGATGGACTCATTGGCACTGGCGCGACCGACGGCAAGGTATGAGTTCATGCCCAGTTTGGCCATTTGCTCCTCACCAATCGTGGTGACATGCAGACTGTCGTGTATTTCCGCCATTTGGCGTGCTTGAGAGGCTAAATAGGCTGGATTACAGATGTTCGGTGGCATGTTGGCCACATCGCGGCATAAATGCATGCCGGCAGATACCGCCATACCATGCTCGATAGCGCGTTCACCCAACGTTAATTCTCGGCGAGTCGGAACATTGAAGACTAATTTACGCAGGGGACGGCGAGTTTCACCTTTGCGGCTTTTCAGTGCATCAAAACTATAAAGACTGCTGTTAGTGGTTTCTACCGCTTGGCGTACTTTCCAATAAGTATCGCGTCCTTTAACGTGGAGTTCAGTTAAGAAGCAAACCGCTTCCATTGAACCCGTTTCGTTCAGGGTATTGATTGTTTTGGTGATAATTTGCTTGTATTGGCGCTCGTCTAGCTCGCGTTCTTTGCCACAACCGACTAATAATACACGTTCGCTCAATACGTTAGGAACATGGTGTAGCAATAAAATCTGACCAGGCTTACCTTCCAGATCGCCACGACGCAATAGGTTACTGATATAACCTTCACTAATTTTATCTAATTGCTCCGCGATACCCGACAGACGACGGGGTTCATAAACACCGACCACGATACAGGCTGAGCGTTGTTTTTCGGGGCTACCGCTCTTTACGCTAAACTCCATGAGCACTCCTAGATTCTTAAAGACAAATTTTTATATTTATTGGATAATGTCGGCTTGTCCCGAAAGGGCTTAAGTTATGACTCCAAAGGTGATTGATTCTCGGTGCTTGAGTCACGTATTTAGTGACGTTAAGTTTACCTAGAACCCCTGAATCTGGTCAGAAAACTATCAAAAGTAAACAGTTTACATGAAAGTTAGTCTGTTACCAGTAAAAAGACAAGTTTAGCTACCGGATCCTGCCTGTGATTGTATTTAAATATCTTATTCGAGAAGTTTTAAAGGCACAAATTGCGGTACTTTTAGTGCTGTTAACTATTTTTATTAGCCAGCATTTTGTGCGTATATTGGCCGATGCCTCCGACGGCGATTTTCCCACCTCTTTAATCATGACCTTGATTGGCCTCAACCTGCCCTATCTGGTGATCTTAGTTCTGCCATTAAGTTTGTTTTTGGGTATTTTACTGGCCCATGGTCGTATGTATGCCGAAAATGAGATGGTCATTCTTCACGGTGTCGGTGTCAGTGAGTGGTATGTTACGCGTGTGACGTTAATTCTTGCCCTGATCAATATGGTGTTTACGGGCTATTTGTCCCTTTACGTCGCCCCTTGGGCTGAGGAACGGCAAAACCAAGTGCTCGAAAAAGCGCAGTCTGAAGCTGGACTGTCTGCTTTAGTGCAAGGGCGCTTTCAAGCCAGTCCTAATGGTCGCGCGGTATTATTCGTTGAGCGTATTGGTAAAGATAACGAGTTGAATAAAGTGTTTGTGGCGCAGTTGCCCGATCCTGATGATGAAACCGGCGTGACGAATGTGGTGGTGGCGAAAGAGGGCCGAGTACAGGAAGACAGTTCTGGCGCTCAGCAATTGAACTTGACTGACGGCGTACGTTATCAAGGCAGCCCAAAGGCGAAAAACTACCAAATGATCGAATTTGGCGGTTATAAAATGCAAATTAAAGAACAGCAAGTTGATGAACGTCGTCGCAAGTTATCTGCGTTGCCCGTTGATGAACTCGTCAAAATAGAGAGCGCAGAAGCCGTTGCCGAATTTCATTGGCGCCTTGCTATCCCGCTGGCGATTCCAATTATGACCTTGATTGCAGTACCGTTGGCACGGGTGAATGTGCGCCAAGGGAAGTTTGCTAAGATGTTCCCAGCAGTACTCTTATACCTTGGCTATTTTGGACTAATGGTCGCCGGGCGTAAGGCATTACAAGATGGGATTATTCCGTTGTATTTAGGTATGTGGTGGATCCATGTTTCGGCGCTGTTGATGGGATTGTTTTTGCTTGGCAAAGATAGACCGCTATTGAGTCGTATATCGCTTCTGCTTGCCAAAAAGAAGGTGGCGGCATGAAGATATTAGACCTCTATATCGCCAGAATTCTGTTAAGCACTTCTGCACTTTGTCTACTGGTATTGACGGGTTTGTCGGGCATTATTAAGTGGGTTGATCAACTGCGTTTAGTTGGCCGTGGAACCTACAGCATGATGGATGCTGGTATCTATGTCTTCTATTTAGTGCCACGGGATATTGAGATGTTTTTTCCCATGGCAGTGTTATTGGGCGCGTTAATTGGCATGGGAATGCTGGCATCAAATTCGGAACTTGTGGTCATGCAAGCTTCTGGCATGTCACGTCTACAGATCACTATGTCGGCGATGAAAACCGCTGTGCCCTTGATGTTATTGGTGATGGTATTAGGTGAGTGGGGCGCACCGATTGCTGAGCAAAAAGCGAATCACTTGCAAGCTGTAAAACTCTCTAGCGGCAGTTTAATTAAGTCTCATCGTGGCATTTGGGCAAAAGATGGTGATTTGTTCGTCAATATTGGTGAAGTTGAAAATGCCAATAAACTCCGCAATATCACGCTTTATAAATTTAATAGTGAACTTAAGCTGACGAACGTTGTTCACGCTGACCGAGCGGTATTTTCCCAAGACCACTGGCGTTTGTTTGACGTCAAACGCACCGATTTAAGCTATGAGAAAGTCGTACTTGAGCATTTGGAAGTGGATGAATGGCAGTCGAGTTTAACCCCAGATAAACTCAGTGTGGTGTCGATTAAACCTGAGGCATTATCTATCCGCGGTCTGGTTGATTATCTTGATTACCTTAAAAGCAACAGCCAAGATCCTAGCCGTTATGAGCTTGCTTTGTGGCGTAAGATGATGCAACCCATTACCGTGGCAGTGATGATGTTAGTCGCGCTGTCGTTTGTATTTGGTCCGCTACGGACGGTGACGATGGGTGCACGGGTATTGCTTGGGGTTGTGGCCGGTTTTAGCTTTTATATCAGTAACGAGATTTTTGGTCCGATGAGCATAGTGTATGAGCTACCCGCCTATGTGGGGGCAGTTGCACCGAGTCTGTTATTTACGGGGATTGCCTTCTACTTTATCCGGCGATGAGATCCACGCTGTTATGCTAGATTGTGTTCATAAAAATAGCCCATAAAAAACGACGCATTAGCGTCGTTTTTTATGGGCGTAAGTTGACTAGCAATAAACTTAAGCCCCATGCCAGTTACGCATTTGGTTGGCTTCTTTAGACAGCACAACCACTTCTGAACGGGTCATCCTATCCTGCAGCGCACGCTTATCATCGTTGATTACAATCCATAAATTACCAATGCCGAGCAGTGACCAAATGATGCGAGCGTAGGCCGTGACGAGGCTTAAATTTTGGCCATTAGGATGTTGGACCTTAAGCCGCCAAGCGCGCATACCTAAGGTTTGGCCACCTCGACTCCAAAATAAGCTGTAGAAAGTACTGACACATAAGGCTAACCATAGTTGGTAAGTTGCTTGGTAAATTGGCGTACCATTGAGAGCGTCCGAGACATGCTCAAAGCCGTTCATACTGATAAGCTCTGAAGTGGTAAGGCCAAAGAACCCCCCAAAACCGAGTGCCCCAGCAACCATAAATACGGCCACGGCTAACATTGAATCGTAAACGGCAGCGCCTAGGCGACGAAAGAACCCCGCACGGGGAAAGTTAGCATGTTCGGTATTGAGCATTACCATATCCTGTTATTTAAGTGCTTAAAGCGAATATAAAAAACAATTAAGACTTTAGCCTAGGCTTCAGGTTCTTCATCTCTAACAAAGTGGATATTGCTAAAACCAAAGCGAGCAAACTCTACCTTCCTAAATTCTTTTTCAGCCTTTGCACCTTTACGCGATGTCATGGCGACTTGTTGCTCCATGGCAAGAAATTGAGTGAGATCGATTCCTTCGGCTTCGGCCACAGCTTCATATAAATCATGGTGTTTGTCGTAGCTAAAGGCGATAGTTTTAGTCTTACCTTTGAAGGTATAAGTCACTTGACGGGCCATGGGGGAGCTCTCCTGAAATAAGTCTGAAATTAATTAAATTCACTTCTAAAAATAAAATACACAACACCTAACATGCACAATCCTGGCCACAGATAATCGAGCTTCAATGGTTATTTCATATAGAAATAGGCAGAGTAAACCGATAGTGGTCAGCGTTGGATTTATTTTTCAAAAATATTATTGATTTTATAAATCATATACATGGCATCATCTGTATAGCTGTCAAGGCACTTGTTTATGACCTGAGGTATAAAGCCCATCTTTAGCCAATAACGGTCGGCACCTTGTACTGCAACCAGGGATAATGAATTAAGGTTATCGCGAGCAGCCAGTAGTGTTAAGTGGGCAAGCGCCTTGGCGCCGGCACCCAAGCCTTGGGCTTTAGTCGAAATGGCAATATCGTGCAGGCATAAGGTATCCGCTTTGGGTAAATGGGTGATGGGCTGATTGAGTTCGGGCGGCTTATTGGTGATCCATGGGTGGGCCAAGCAATAGCCGACAACTAATTCATTCACTTCGAACACAAAACAGGACTCAGGTGATACTTGCCATTTGCTCTGCAATACATGCAGCGGCTCAGGATCCAGTTGTGAGTAACACTCATCTTGGATAGTTAAAATAGCATCCCAATCCTGTGGGGTGATGGCTCGCAGTAACATGGCCGACATTTATCCTGTTTTAAACTACCCTGATTAAAATAAGCTTGGCATTATAACCTTAAACGGCTTAGAAATGCAGGCTCCAGTGGTAATATAACGCGCTGAAAAAATGCTCAAATTGATATTTCAGCGCTTTTAGGTGTCAGCAGCGGTTAAACGCCTAAATATCGGTGGCGCAGGTGACGTTCAAGATATTGACCATTCAAGGTTTCGCCCGTTGCTTGGCGTATCAGTTCGTCGGTTGTAAGCAAGCAACCTTTGGACCAAATGTGCTCGTTAAGCCATTGGAATATCGCATTAAGCTGGCCTGCATCGATTAAGGCTTCCATCGGCCCTATGGCCTTTTCCATGGCAAAACGGCATTGGGCGGCATACATGGCGCCCAACGTGTAACTTGGGAAATATCCTAATTCACCGACAGCCCAGTGGATATCTTGCATGCAGCCGTCACGGTAGTTGCCATCGGTATTAATCCCCAGCAGTTGTTGCATCTGCGCCGACCAAAAGTCAGGTAAGTCATCTACGGTTAAGCTACCGTCTATAAAGGCTTTTTCTGCCTCAAAGCGCAGTAAAATATGACAAGGATAGGTGACTTCGTCGGCGTCAACGCGGATAAGTCCGGGCGCTACGCGGGTGTAATGTTGTGCTAATTCTTGGGCGCTAACATGACAATTAAGGTGTTGGGCAATTTTAGGCTGCAATTGGCGTAAAAATGCTGGATTGGCGCCGAGCTGCATTTCGCAAAAGAGACTTTGGCTTTCGTGGATACCCATAGAACGCGCCAGCCCTGCGGGTTGTCCGCGCCATGCTTGGGGTAAACCTTGCTCATATCTGGCATGGCCTGTTTCATGAATGATCCCCATGATAGCGCTACCGAAATCGGCTTCATTGTAGCGAGTTGTTATTCGCACATCGCTTGGCACGCCGCCACAGAACGGATGGCTGCTGATATCCAGCCTACCGTGATGAAAGTCAAACCCCAGTAAATCCATTACGTCTCGGCCAAGGGCCTGCTGCGCGCTAACATCGAAGGGACCATTTAGCGTTAACTTAGGCTCGTTTGCCTGCTTAGCCAGTACTTCTTGGATGAGTGTTGGGAGCCCATCTTTAAGGCCGCCAAAGGTTTGTTCCAACTTTGCAGTGGTCATTCCCGGCTCAAATTTATTGAGTAGGGCATCATACGGGGAAATATTCTGGGCTTCAGCGCGGATCTGCGCTTCTTCTTTAGCAAGAGTAATGACGGCGTTAAGGTTTGGTTTAAAGCCTTGCCAGTCATTATTTTTACGTTGTTCACGCCACGCATTCTCACATTGATAGGCCATTTTAGTTTTCGCTTGCACGAGGCCGCCGGGCACTAAATTGGCCTGTTGATATTGGTACTGTATTTCCCGCAGGTTGGCTTGTTGTGCTGTTGTGAGCGATTCGTCCATCGCGCCGTGTAGGTGTTCGGCTAAGGCGGTTGAGGTTTTGAGTGTGTGGATATGCAGCGCCAGTTCTGCCATGGCATCGCCGCGAGCTTGACCGCCGCCCATAGGCATCATGGCGGCTTGATCCCAGTCACCCAGAGCGCTGAAATGTTCAAAGTGAGAAATTTTTTGAAAATGTGCTGTCAGTTTATCGTAACTTGGCGTTGGTACTTTGCTTTTGGGTGAGTCCATGTAATTTCCCTTCTGGCGCATCAAATCCTGCGCGAATAAATAACAATAACAAGATGATAATACCTGTGGGCCAACAGTAACCCAAATGCTTCAGACACGTTAAAACCTGCCAAGAAAGCGCACCTAGGGCACATTCATGCTGAGTTAAGTCAGATAATTAAAGTCGTCAGTATGATGCCAACGGTTAAGGATGTGAAGTTTAACGTGGCTTAGGAGCGGGGGGGGCATTGATGACTACAACCGATCTTCCGCACCTATTTTAAGAATAAATTCGCCGGTAAACATCGCCAAGGCAATTAATGATGATGTGTTGTCGTTCTTTTAGGTTCATCACCAGCGGAATAATGAAATAAAACTGCTCACATTATAGTGAGCGTTTTTTTTGAGTGTGTTAAATGACGTTAGGCATATTAGCCACCTGTTTTTCTACTTTTGCTATTACACCTTAAGCCAATAGCTGACACAAAGCGGACTGTTGATTATGGGGGAAAATTTGATAGGTTTTATGGTGCTTAATCAAGCTGGTTTTCTTATTGCCTTGGCTGAGCAATAACCCATGGGACAGTGCGATACGCGTGAGTGCTTGTTCATCGGCGCGGACATATAAGTTGATTGGCTTGATCAGCTGATTGTCTTTAATATGCAGATTAAATTCTTTTGCATCAATCACTAAGCTAGATTGTCCCTCACCATCGAGTTTGAGCTTAGTGCTGATTTCTGTGTCAGTAAAGACTAACCAATCGGCTTGTTTTAAGGTCTCAATCATGGCATTCAATGCCGTGCCTAACGCGGGTTCTGATGTCTCAATTGATTGATATTGATGCACTATCCTTTCGAGTAAACGCTTGAGTTCGGCGCCCGCACCTTGGCTGCGAGCCAAACGTATCCAAGCCGTGAGATCATCGGCTACCAGTTTAGAAAAGCGTTTTTCTTTTAAGGACTCGACCATCCAATTACACAAAAAATGACTTTCCTGCGCGGAGGTGCGCTGGGCTTTCTTGGTCTGTGCTGAAGCGGTTAAATCGGCAAGACCCGCAAGGGCGAGTTCGAGCACAGCTTGGTTATAGGTTTGAGAATTCATTATGACTCCGCCGCGGGCTGAAGTGATGTTATGTTATCTATTTGAACTGGGACGATATTGATTGCGGCGGAGTGAGTTTAGCAAAGCGGTCGATAAACCGATATTTATTCTTGCGATCCAACTAAACTTGCAGTGGCTAAAATCCGCTTTGGTTTCATTACCCTGTGGGAAGCTTGCATAACTTACCGATTACAGTGAGCACGTAGAGAAGCGACGACGGCACTTTGCGTCTTGCTACCAGCACCTCAAAGCAGGTTGACTTCAAGCTTGTTCATCGACTTTCCCTTTCTGCACCGCTAACCAAACAATGGCTTGGGTGACTTTTGCTAAAAATTACCATTTTTCAGTTAAATAGCACTATTTGGCCTATCATTTTTCATTTGAAGCATACCTTGTCTGCCTTTTTGCTGCTAAGTTGCAGCGGTCTACTTTCCTGCCTGCAATGCTAAAATGCGTCATCCTTGAAATGCATCTTGGCTTTGCACTAAGGCCTTTTGGATGGCGGGGCGCCATTGGCGTTGCCAAATATAGACTTCCTGCGCGAGTGGAGCCCGAGGCATTACGGTTGCTGAGGTGACTTCTGCTGTATGACTGGCATGTGTTGCATCAATTCAAAAGGTGGCCGACATTCTGTCATTGCTGCGCCTTGAATTGAAGCACCCTAGGCGCTCTGAAACTCGACTCTTCAGGTAGCTTGGGTATATACATCGCGGTCAACCATCTGATCTCACAGCTTAAGCTTGGTTTTCTTGTAAGGTAAAAATCAAAACTCTGGATCGACTTGAAAACGCATCTGTTCACGGGTGACGGGATGTTGAAGCATCAACAAGTCCGCATGCAGATGCAGGCGATTTGCGCGAGTACCATAGAGATCGTCACCCACAATGGGCGTATTTAGTCCTTCGGAGTGGGCGCAGTGTACTCTGAGCTGGTGGGTTCGGCCCGTTTTTGGGTAAAGATATACGCGGGCTGTACGTGCCATTTCATCGATATGGCTCAATTCCCAATGGGTTTGGGCCGCTTTACCAAACTCGTGGCAAACCAGTTGCCTCGGTCTATCGTCTAAATCGCCACGCAGCGGTAAAGAGATGTATCCCGTCGCCTGTTTATCTGTCATTGCTGTCGGAATTCCTGCTAAAAGTGCCACATAACGCTTAGTTACTGTGCGCAGGATAAACTGTTTTTGCAGCTGTTTATGGGCGTCTTTTGTTAGTCCGATTACCATTAATCCTGAAGTCGACATATCGAGCCTGTGGACGATAAGCGGCCCTGTGGCATTGGGAAACGTTTGCCGCATGCGCGAATACACTGAGTCTTCAATCTCTTTGCCGGGCACCGATAAAAACTCGGCGGGTTTGTTCACAATCGCCATCGCCTCGTCTTGGTAGAGGATGCTTAAGGTTTTGCCTTCGGCGGGGTTCGTCAGTAGCGGATTATCATCGACAACAAGCCCTTCGAGCATATGCCCCAAGATAGGTTGGCATTTACGCAGACAAGCCGGATAAAACTGTTTGTGTTGGCGAATTTCCGATTTTGGCGGCGCACCCCACCAAAATTCGGCCATCGCCAAGGGTTTAAGGCCGTGTTTAAAGGCGTAATGTAATAATTTGGGCGCAGCACATTCACCGGAGCCTGCGGGCGGTGTTAACTCAACCGTCCCGTTAAATATGCCGTTAAGGCTCTTTTCTACGCCTTGAATATTCAAAAAACGATACTGCTCAAACAGCTTTTGCTGCAGCGCCGCCGAGAGCTGCTTACGCTCTTGTCTTAACGCGTCGCGTTTATCTGTGAGCAGAGTTAATGCGTGGCTAACGTCACTAATCCGTTCGTCCCAGTAGCGTTTAATATCTCTTAACTGATTCTTTTCGTTAATGCTTTCTTGGTTGAGTTTAGCTTCGATGATGGCATTTTCACGTAAAGTTTCATCAGTCGGATTGGCAGCCCATTGCACTGCGAGTTGATTGCGCTGCGCCTTGCGCCATTGCCGGCCGTCGATCATCACTTGCCTGTGTTCGCTAAGCTTGGCTTGCGCTTGAGTTTGCTCAGCGTTGAGTTCACTCGATAGCCTTGGAATATCGGGGTGATTTTCTACTGCAAATAGCTGCTTGTTAATTTGATTGATTTGCCGGTTTTCGGCGTGGAAAAAATTGTCCTTAGCCAGCATATCAAACACAGGTGGAACAAAGTGTGGCCAATGGTTTTGCTCAGCTAACTTGCCCGAAAAGGCCGACAAATAGCCCACTTCACCCTGCGGGTTTTGCACTAAAAGTACACCAAACATCTTGCCAATGGCGCCGGTTAACTCGCCCGTTAGGCCAAAGTTATGTTGCCAATCGTTTTGAGTCTCTAGGTGGCGTTGTAACTCGTTGGCGGCTACCACGCACAATGGATGCGGTTCGTAATAAAAAGGAAAGGTAAAACGCTGCGGCAGGGCATAGGCATCAATGGCTTGTGTGAAAGAGGTAAAGCAAGAAGGCTGAAGATGCATATTGGGATCTGCTGTTGGTTTTACTTATCAGGGTTAGTTATCGGGGTTAACTATCACGGTTATTTATCAGGGTTAAGCCACAACTTAGGATTTACGTAAATGCAAGTCGAGGGCTAGCAAGAAAGGGCGCTAGTTTACTCTGTTGGTTTGGGACTGTCGATTTTGGGCCGTCTCTTTTTATTAGACCATTACAAGTGCAGCTCGGTGTTGAAAAAGGGAAATGGCATTAAAGCGCATTTCCCTTTGCTGTGTCGCTTGTGCTTAAAGCCAACCTTAAACGGCTAAACTCGCTTAAAAGATGACTTTCACTTTACTGGCGCTATCGAGTGCTTTGCTGATTGCGCTGTCGATATCGCTATCACGGGCAAGCGCGACCCCTAAACGGCGGCGACCATCAATATTGGGTTTGGCGAATAATCTAAGCTGAGTATTGACCGCTTCTAATGCCGCACCAATCCCTTGATAGCGGATATTGCTTGAGGTGCCTTCGGCCAACATCACCGCCGAGGCACTTGGACCATGCTGGTGGATATTAGGAATAGGTAGACCCAAAATCGCTCTAACATGCAGGGCAAATTCCGATAAATCTTGGCTGATGAGTGTGACTAAGCCGGTGTCGTGGGGTCTTGGTGAGACTTCAGAGAAATACACGTCATCGCCCTTAACAAACAGCTCTACGCCAAATAGTCCATAACCGCCAAGGGCTTGGACTACTTTACTGGCAATCGTTTGGGATTTTGCTAACACGTCATCGGACATGGCTTGTGGCTGCCATGACTCGCGATAATCGCCATCTTCTTGCCTGTGCCCAATGGGCGCGCAAAAATGAATGCCATTGACTGCACTAATAGTTAACAGGGTGATTTCATAATCGAAGGGAATAAAGCCTTCGACTATCACCCGACCACCGCCGGCGCGGCCGCCTTCTTGGGCGTATTGCCACGCTTTATGGCTGAGGGCTAAATCGCGAATAACGCTCTGGCCTTTGCCCGAGGAACTCATGACGGGCTTCACCACACAGGGCACGCCAATTTCACTAATGGCTTGATTGAATTCGGTTTCGGTATCACAGAAAAAATACGGAGAAGTCGGTAAACCTAAGGTTTCAGCGGCGAGACGACGAATACCTTCCCTGTCCATCGTGAGCTTCGTTGCCCGAGCGGTTGGGATAATATTCACCCCTTCGGCTTCCATTTCCACTAAGGTTTGGGTGGCGATGGCTTCAATCTCGGGGATAACGAAGTGCGGTTTTTCTAATTCGATAACCGCCCGCAGCGCGTTGGCATCGAGCATATTGATCACATGGGAGCGATGCGCGACTTGCATGGCAGGGGCGTTGGCGTAATGGTCAACGCCAATCACTTCAACGCCTAAGCGTTGCAGTTCAATGGCGACTTCTTTGCCAAGTTCACCGCAGCCGAGCAACATGGCGCGTTGTGCGCCCTCTGTGAAGGGAGTGCCTATCATGTTTGGGTACCTTTTATGTTGGGATGACTGACGCCTGAGGACGTTCTTGCGCCATAGTTTACCCCAATTGCTGGCAAAGCATGAGACTGAAATTGACAACTGTGTGTTTGAACAAGCTATTGAAGGAGTGATGAAACCAGCTAAGCGTTAATCGACTAACTATGCCGATAGCGTTGGTCGTATCAAAACACGGTATCGACCAACGCTGTTATCGGGTGAATAGGATTATCAAGGCTTAGATATCAAAGGCGAGGCTGCCCGGCGTCAGGAATGGCCAACTTAGACGCGTCGGTGCACTCTCACCCTGCGCACCAAAGAAGTAAGCTGTTCTTGGGGTGGCGTAAACCACACTGCCTTTTTGCAGCCCGAGTTCCTGCAGATTATGGTGGGTGAACTTGGCTTCCCACAGCGCTTCGCTATGCCAGCCGTGTGGGGCTAATTCCAGTCTGACTTCGGCGCCAATGGGGGTCATGGCGACAATATTGAACGGCAAATTGGCCTGACTATTGGGCTTATTTGACAGCGCTAATTCGTGACTGCGTACATAGAGCACACCCTCTTGTTGCAATATTTGCTTATCTGGCGGTGTTAAAAATGCTTGACCGTTTTGCCAGCGTTGTTGTTGCCAACTGGCTTCAAAGACATTGACGTTACCTAGAAAATCAAACACAAAGCGACTATTGGGGTGCGAGTATAGCTCAGCAGGGGTATTAATTTGTTCTATATGACCATTGCTCATCACTACCACTCTATCTGAGAGCTCAAGCGCCTCATCCTGATCGTGGGTCACAAACACGCTGGTGAATTTCAATTCCTCATGCAGGCTACGTAGCCAGCGGCGCAGTTCTTTGCGCACTTTAGCATCCAAGGCGCCAAAGGGTTCATCCAGTAGCAAGACTTCTGGCTGGGTTGCAAGTGCGCGGGCCAGCGCTATTCGCTGTTTTTGTCCTCCCGAGAGTTGTTCAGGATAGCGCTGCGCGAGATGGCCTAGTTGTACTGTTTCTAACAGTTGTGTGACTCGCTTATGAATTTCTGCCGCCGAAGGCCTTTGTTTTTTCGGCATGACTTCGAGTCCAAACGCGACGTTATCAGCGACTGTCATATGGCGAAACAGCGCATAGTTTTGAAACACAAAACCCACGCGTCTTTCACGCACATGCACCTGGGTGACATCTCTATCACCGAATTGAATTTGGCCGCTATCGGCCCCTTCAAGACCGGCAATAATGCGCAGCAGTGTGGTTTTACCTGAACCTGATGGCCCCAGTAGACCAATCATTTCCCCTTCTTGAATATCCAAATTAAGAGGGGACAGTGCCTGAAATTGGCCAAATTTCTTGGAAATATTAGTAAGACGAATACTCATAACGGGCTCTGCTCTTTATTGTCATTGGCGGTTAAACTGCGTTGTTGCCGCCATTCCACTACGGCTTTTAGCATTAGGGTAAATAGGGCGATAAGCGCCAGTAATGACGCGCTCGCGAAGGCTGCTTCGGCCTGGTAATCTTCATACAATAATTGCACGTGTAAAGGTAAGGTATTGGTTTCTCCGCGAATATTGCCAGACACGACAGCAACGGCACCAAATTCGCCCACGGCTCTGGCATTGGTGAGGATCACACCGTAAATCAGTGCCCATTTGATGTTGGGTAGGGTCACGCGGCGAAAGAGTTGCCACCATGACGCGCCAAGGATCACTGCGGCTTCTTCTTCCGATGCGCCCTGTTGTTGCATCAAGGGGATCAGTTCTCTGGCCACAAAGGGGCAAGTGACAAAAATGGTGACTAACAATATGCCTGGCCAAGCAAACATGATCTGCAAATCGTGTTCATATAGCCATTCGCCCAGCCAGCCACTGCTGCCATAGAGCAGCAAATAGAGCAGACCTGCGACAACAGGGGAGACAGCAAAGGGGATATCAATGAGCGTGATTAATAACTTGCGACCTGGGTATTCAAAGCGAGTGACGCTCCACGCCAGCATGATTCCGAACACTAAATTGATGGGGACAGTAAGCGCTGCCACCATCAGCGTTAAACCAATCGCATGCAGCGAATCTGGCTGGGTTAAGTGCTCAATATAACGCGCCCAACCTCCGACAAACGCTTGCTGAAAAATACTCACCAGCGGCAATAGTAACAATAACAAACCTAAGAACACGGCGAGGGTAATCAGGCTCCATTTTATCAGGGGCGCTTCACCGACTCTTAAGGGTTTAAATGAGTTCATATTCGCTCCTTATCGTCCATGAATGCGGCGCAGATAACGTGCTTGCCACAGGTTTATCAGCAGTAATAGCAGTAAGGAGCTCATCAGCACCACTGAGGCAATGGCGCTGGCGCCGGCAAAATCAAACTCCTGCAGGCGGACAAAGATCATTAACGATGTGATTTCACTGATATAGGGCATATTGCCCGCGATAAAGATGACTGCACCAAACTCACCCAGACTGCGGGTAAACGCCAGTGCCGTGCCAATCATTAATGCTGGCCAAAGAGAGGGTAAAATAACCCGCCAGAATACCGAACTATCCGAGGCGCCAAGCGTCATTCCCGCTTCTTCTTCCTCGTGGGATAACTCTTCGAGAACGGGTTGCACCGTACGAACCACAAAGGGAATACTGGTGAAAATCATCGCGACCACTATGCCTAGGGGTGTGTAGGCAACTTTTATGCCCCATTCTGCTAATAGACTACCTATTTGGCCGTTTTCCGCATAAAGGGTGGCTAAGGTGATACCGGCAACGGCGGTTGGCAAGGCAAAGGGCAAATCTACCAAGGCATCTAAAATGCGTTTACCGGGAAATTCATAACGCACAAGTACCCATGCGAGTAATAATCCGAAAAGGCAGTTAAATAATGATGCTGCGAGCGCCGAGAGTATGGTGACTCGGTAACTGGCAACCACTCTGGGATCGGTAATCACGCCCCAGTATTCGGACCAGCTCATCGAACTGGTCTGCATGATTAGGCCTGTGGTCGGCAATAATAAAATCAGGCTGACAAACAGTAGGGACACGCCTAAGCTGATGGTAAAACCGGGAAGAACCCGCTTATGGCGTAAACGCCCGTTATTAAAAATCACAGAATCATCACCCGAAAAGGTTAATTGCATTAAACCTATACTATTGATACGGTTCGCTCGTTATTGGCTCAAGCCAGATGTCAGCCGCTATCTTTACGGCAAACACTGATTGCTTAATGATAATGAGCGATAAACCCGGGACGTTGCCCGGGTTCAATGTTGATATCTTACTATATTCAGAATGATATTAGCGCTTTAATAGCTCATCGAGTTTTGCACCGTTAGCAAACTGCGTTTTCATCGCATTATCCCAACCACCGATGATTTGCTCCACAGTCAGCAAGTCAACGGTAGGGAACTGCTTAGCAAACTCAGCTTGCACTTTATCGTTGTGTACCCGATAGCTGAATCCTGCCAGTAGACGTTGTGCTTCTTCGCTGTAGAGATAATTCAAATACTCAGTCGCGAGTGCTTGTGTACCGTTACGCTTAGCATTTTTTTCAACTACAGCGACGGGGAACTCAGCCAGAATTGAGGTTTTTGGTACCACCACGTGGTAATCGTCAGTATTGTACTGCTGGCGAATATTGTTCACTTCCGATTCAAAGGTAATTAATACATCACCGATCCCACGTTCGACAAAGGAGGTGGTCGCACCGCGCCCGCCTGTATCAAATACGGCCACATTGGCGAGGAATTTTTTCAGGAATTGATCCAGTTCAGCCTGATTATCCTTACCGTAGCTTTTCTGAGCATAACCTAATGCGGCTAAATATGTGTAGCGGGCATTACCCGAGGTTTTCGGGTTAGGAAAGACCAGTTTTACGTCATCTCTGGCTAAATCACCCCAGTCGTTGATTTGCTTTGGGTTACCCTTACGCACCAAAAATGCAATGGTGGAATAGTAAGGTGAGCTGGCATTGGGCAATAATTGTTGCCAATTTTCTGGGATCAATTTACCGCGATCGTGCAGAACTTGGACGTCGGTTACTTGATTGAACGTCACCACATCTGCGGGTAATCCCTGCAGAATCGAGCGTGCCTGTGCAGACGAACCTGCATGGGATTGTTTTATCTCGACGGTTTTACCGGTCTTTTCTTGCCAATGCTTGGCAAAAACAGGGTTGTAGGCATTGAATAATTCCCGTGAGATATCATAAGAGGAATTAAGCAGGGCTTGATCTGCAGCAGTGACATTGAGTGACGTTCCTAAAACGAGGGTACCTAGTAGGGCCTTGATCAATTTTACGGTCATGTTTAACTCCTTAATATGGCAACTTAGTCACCGTTATTTTCGCTAGATTAATTGAATTAATTAATTATAAAAAGAGGTATTGATAGAACTATTTTGAATATCTATGAGCAATTTATTTTATGCAATAAGTCGTATTCACCGTGTTTGTCAGTGGCAACCGACTTAGAATAGGCTATCGCTTAGGTATTTTTATTAAGTAAAGGATAACCGTGGTGTCTGACTTTCCGACAATTGAAGCCTACATAGGGCAAACTCCGCTGGTTCGTTTGCAGCGACTTCACTGTGGTAGTTCCACCGTACTGTTAAAATTGGAAGGCAATAATCCTGCGGGTTCAGTCAAAGATCGCCCTGCACTCAATATGATCATTCAGGCCGAACTTCGCCAAGAAATAAGTCCTGGTGATACGCTTATTGAGGCAACGAGTGGCAATACAGGGATTGCACTGGCGATGGCGGCGGCAATTAAAGGATACAAGATGATCCTGATCATGCCGAAAAATTCGACTCAGGAGCGTAAGGATGCCATGCAAGCCTATGGCGCAGAGCTCATGCTCGTGGATAACATGGAGACTGCGCGGGATTTGGCGTTGCAGTTACAAAGTGAAGGCAAAGGAAAGGTGCTGGACCAATTTAATAACCAAGATAACGCTAATGCGCATTTCCTTACGACAGGCCCTGAGATCTGGCAACAGAGTCTAGGTAAAATCAGCCATTTTGTCTCAAGTATGGGAACGACAGGTACCATAATGGGGGTGTCTAGATACCTTAAAAGTTGTAATCCTGATATCACTATCGTCGGCCTTCAGCCCGCCGATGGCAGTACTATTCCTGGGATTCGGCGTTGGCCGCAGGCATATTTGCCACGGATTTTTGATGCTTCTTGGGTTGATTTAGTGATGGATGTTGAAGAGCAAGATGCAAAAGTCATGGCGAGAACCTTAGCGCGAGAGGAAGGGATTTGTGCTGGAGTCAGTTCCGGCGGCGCCGTGTTTGCCGCGCTAAAGATTGCTCAACAATATCCGGGTTCTGTGGTCGTGGCGATTGTTTGTGATAGGGGCGATCGCTACCTGTCGTCAGGGCTTTTTTCCTAAGTTCTAGGCTTTAACTCCAAGCATATTGAGCGATATGAATGTTTGATGGGTAAAAATGGGCAAAATACGCCCATTTCTATCCTTTTAAACCTGATCATGTTTTCGGTGGAAACTGCGCCAAAATCCGGCTAACAGCTTTGGCAGTATCTTGAGCTTTTTTATCGCCACCAGTATCAACATCAAAACTATCGCTACCACGCCAAATTAATTTCTACTTGAATACGCTGGGCGCTTAACGGGTCATCCGTTGGCTATGGTGTTAGCTGGGTAAAGCTGCGGAGTGCGGCGAAGTCGTCATTGAGATCATAATCGTTTTGCGGTTTACTGCTGCAAGCGCTTAATAAGGCAACAGCGACGAGCAGACTGGCAAAGTGACGGTATCCGATGATAGTGCTCCATGTTGGTTAAACTCTATTCAATGTGCCTTGATTAAGGTTGTTTCTGCAAGTACTTTAGATAAGCGTGCTGTGTTTGAATCGCTTTGAATGCCATTTAACGGTATCGTTTTTAGTGACGATCGTTTGAGTATGGTTTATGTTTTTTAGATAGGAATAGCGGCGGGTTATGGAACAATTAGCCTTTTTTGATATCCCCAGTCCCTGTATCGGTGTGTGTGTTACCGATGGGCGCGGTTACTGTAATGGTTGCCTGCGAAGCCGTGACGAAAGATTCAATTGGTTAACGTTTTCAGATGCGCAAAAGTTTGATGTCATTCGCCTGTGTACTCAACGTAAACGTCGTCGTCAGTTAGCGATGATGAAAGCAAGACAAGCACAAATAGCGCAAGAAAGGGCAGCGTTAAACCCACAGTTGAATTTTGAGCCTGAGCTCGAAACTACGCTGGATTTTGGTGGCTTCGAGCTAGACTAATTGGTTGAATTGACATGTTTAACTCGCGTTTTGCATTCGCGAGTGGGATTAATGACTGACTGACAATAGTCTAATCTCGCTTCCTATTACAGCTCACGCTTCTTCGGCCAGATTAAACTAAATTGGGTCTGTTGTGCATCGCTTGTGACACTCGCATTCCCTTGATGTCGCTGCATAATCCGCTGGATAATCGCAAGGCCTAAACCATGTCCTTTATTACCATTTTGTACCGATTGGCTGCGATAAAAAGGCTCGAACACTTTCGGTAAATCGACCGCTGGGATAGGTTCGCCATCGTTACTCACACTTAAATTGACTTTGTGCTGGGTTTGATTAACGTCAATGATGATTTCAGTGTGGGCAAAGCGTTGG
The DNA here is from genome assembly GCA_051652445.1 of Shewanella sp. Lineage (GTDB taxonomy): Bacteria > Pseudomonadota > Gammaproteobacteria > Enterobacterales > Shewanellaceae > Shewanella. Next base: position 5,065 of record JBOFUF010000131.1, on the reverse strand, counting down.
GCATTGGTCAGCAAATTTTGCAGCGCCCGTTCAATCAATGCCGGTTCCCCGAATAAGGGCAATGTTTCGACAGGAGTCTTGAGGGTAATGGGCGTTGGACTTAAGGGTTCTATGCGTTTAATGCTCTGATGTATTAGCGTAATTAAATCGTATTCGTCTAATTGAATACTTTCTCGCTGTGACTCTAAGCTGGCGTAGGTCAACAGTTCTTGAAGTAAGTCTTCTATCTCTTTGATGTCGAGCTGCATCTCGTCGAGAAAGTCTTGACGTTTGTGTTCGTCTGAATCTGGCTGACAATACATAGGCATCAGCGCTAGGGCGAATTTGAGCCTTGCCAGTGGGGTGCGGATCTCGTGGGATACCGCATTCGACAAATGTTTTTGGTTCTCGATCAGGGCGCTAATATGCCGTGCCATTTCGTTAAACGTATTGGCTAAGGGTTTAACTTGGGAGCGATTGGATAGCGTAATACGCGTGTCCCATTTGGCTTCGCCAAATTCTTTGGTGGCGTGACGTAGTATGGTTAAATCCCGTGAAAGTGGGCCGACCCAAATCAACGCAACGAGGGCGAGCGATAAATAAAAGAACAGGGTGAATAGGCTGCGAAGGTTAGCTCTGGGATCGATGTCAAGTGGCCCGGCCATTAAGACCTTATCGCCTACTCGAATAAATTGCAGCAGGCTATCATCATTGGCCGTGGTGGTGAACACCTTGCTGCTGCTCAATACTTGATTATCTGCCAGCGCGACTTGATCGGCATTGAGCAATTGCAGTGGCATGACAGGATTGGTTGGAATCGCCTCCAGATACCGTTGGCGGGCATCGGGAGGTAATGCCGCTAATAATTGCGCCAATGCCACTAATGGCGCATCGAGGGCATTATTGTCATCCACATTATTCTGCCATAGGCTGTCGAGTGTCCAGCCAATCCCAAGCACGCTGAGACTGAGTAGCAGATATAAACTGATAAAGAGACGTTTCACGGTATTTGGACTTAATTATTCCAAGCTTCTGGAGCAAAGAGATAACCTTGTCCCCAAACGGTTTTAATTCTGAAAGGTGTCTCGATATTATCGTTAAGTTTTTTACGTAATCTAGAGATCCGCACGTCAATTTTTCGATCTTTACCATCGAAATCAATATTGAGCAACAACTGATAAATATACTGACGGCTGAGCACTTGGCCTGCTTGCGAGGCCAGTAACCACAGCAACTCGAATTCATGGCTGGTGAGATCGATTTCAGTTTCATTAAGACGAATCGCGTGGGTATGCGGGTCGATACTCAGTTTGCCAAAGGTTAGACAGTGTGATTCTGCCTGTGGTGGCTGATTCTGGCGGCGAAGTAAGTTGTTGATCCGCGCGACTAACAGAGCGGGTTCGACGGGCTTGACCACATAGTCATCGGCGCCGAGTTCGAGTCCTTTTATTTGATCTTCACTTGAGCCAAGTGCGCTCATCAATAGGATTGGACCTGCGAAGTAATCCGGTAATTTTTCACATAGAGTCAAACCATCCATGCCCGGTAGCATAATGTCTAACAGTATGATATCTGGTTTGTAATTGATTAATCGTGTTAGCACTGTATCGCCACGGCGTTCAACTTCAACATGCATACCGTGGGATTTTAGGTAATCTACAATCAAGTTTGCAAGGCGAACGTCGTCCTCAACCAATAATACTCTGTGGTTCGATTGTGGGCTTGTCATTAAAATAAACTCCAAGGGTTGCGGTAACGTCTGCGAACCTGAGGTTGTGATGCAGAAGTGATTTTAAGTTTGGCACCAGCCAACGTTTGGTTATTGTCTTTACTGACTATGACAAATTGAATATCCGTCATAGTGTGGATTTTCAAGCTTAACCTATGGGTTGATACCGAATCACTGCACCATTTGGGATAGGCGGCGTTGTCGGACAAGATACAGATTAGCTCATCTTTGGCTAATTCCCACTGCAGTTCAATATCCATATTGCAGGCCTGAGTATCTGAACTGGTAATACAAATAGCGGGGGTAAGTTTGAGTGCTGTGTCGCGAGTTTTGGCCTGTGCCAAATTTTGGCCTATCAAGCCAAGGCTTAGACCAATAAAGCAAAGCAAGCTTAACTGAGACTGCGTCACTAACATTAGAACCTATAGGCAGCGCCGATAAAGTAGGTGCTGCTATAGTCTTGGCTTAACAAGGGGCTGGCGGCAATCTCATCGGCAATTAGCGTGTAACGAACAGCCAACAGTAAATCCCAATTGTCAGTTAATGTATAACGGGCCGTCATTTCCGCACCTTTATCCCAACCCGATTTTGCTTGATATTGTTCACTCCAATAGGCATTTTCATCGGGTCTCACGCCATAATAATAATCCACCACGGCTTTGCTCTTCCAATCAAATACTAGCGAAAACTCAAAAATGAAACGATCGTAATCCCAACCATAGGTCCATTTTATCTGCGCTTCAGAACCTTGATGAACATTAAACATATCATGGGTGTATGCTAATCGAATAATGCCTAGCTGTGTATAGATAAAGGCTTCTGCTCCGCCAAGTAGAGTGAAGTTACGCGTCTCTAATGAATTAAACTTAGGCTCGGGTTTAGTCGACACCGACATGCTCTTTACGGCTTTAGCTTCGATTTGAGTGCTACGGTTTAAAAATATATTCGAGGGATCCCATCGGTAAAAATAGGCTCTATCTAAGCTATAACTTGTCACTAAATTGAGCGTGAAGCTTTCTTGTTCGATTAAGGTATAACCTAAATTACCATTATCGAAGAACCAATGCTCGCCGTAATAGGCTACTGTTGGAATAAAAAACAGTGGTATATCATCAAAATCCCTGAGTGGATTGCTTTTTTGTCCCCAACCGATGGCAATTCCTAGGTCCCAGTTGTTCATCTCTATACATTGACTTTCAGATGCACAGGTCGCTTTCGCCAGTGCGTGAGAAGGCAAAATACTTAAACACGTAATGAGGACAATAAAGAGACGATACATGATTTAACGGTTAAGGTCTGAGGTTAATAATACAAGTCAATAGATTAGCATTTTATGCCCAATTCAACAGTGATTTCATTCGCAGCGATGCAAAATGAGACAGCTATCAATGAAAAGGGTAATTTGTAGATAAAAAAACACCTTGATAGCCTTAAAAAATCTCATTTGGCAGCGGCTATACGGTTAAGTGTGGATGTTGATGCTTGTGAGTAATCAGTTTTTTGTGTAACTAAAATAATACAGTTTGTGGCGTGAACCCGAGTGCTTAACAAAAAATACCATTCACTGATGCAAATGGTATCGGATGAGGTTTTTTAAATAATCATTTCACAATTTAAGCAGAGATTAATTAATCTCAGTAACGGTTTTGTAGCCTATTTCTGTTAGTTGATCGTTTAAGCAATCAAGAACATATTGCTTTAGTTCTGCATTATCAACTTGATCTTCAGAAGCCATTTGCTGGCAGGCTTCTTTAAGCTGAGCGACATCAGTTGCAGGGGCCGACGGTAAAGAGGAGTCGTCAGCAAAGGAAGTGAAACTTACTAATGCCAATAGAGTAAAAATAGCTGATAACTTATTCATTTTATTTCCTTTAGTTATGTACTGTTAGCAACATGTCAAGAAAAGGCTCTCTTGATACCACTGAGGTAACAACAGCAATTTATCATTGCTATTGTGTTTTAGATATAAATAATTTTTAGCATGCTTTTGCGAGCGAGCGATACCCCTCGGCCTTTGATTCACCTTGCGCTAAAGGCGTTATGAACGCGAGTCCTGCATAGGTTTTCGTCTCATCAGCCGAGTGTGTTTGGCGTTAACCCGACCTCGTTAAAAATGTGCTGACAGTGATCTTTTTATTAAAACTGTTGTTTATGGCACTTTCAATGGCCGAATCGTGATCAAGCATAATTATTTATGCGTGTTATGCCATAGGGTTATCGTGGGGGAAATAGGGGGAATCATTGAAATTAGAATTGGTCGATAAAAGTGGGCAACAGTGCGAGCTAGTGCATGTTACAGGGGATGTTTTAGCTAGATAATTGAATTAGAAAGAGTTAATTCCCCACACTTTTTTATCGCGACATTACGAGTTATATAATTTTTTTAATGCACTGTTTGTAAAGGATATTTATTGGATTTGTTTCGTTTTAAATGATTTCGTTGCTAAAATGATAGCTATCCTCTAAAATGCGCGGTTCTCGCAGGTGCGTGAATAAGTCAATAATAAATATTGTTGATTTAAATGAACTGTTTATATTCTCTAGGGGAACTCTGTGTCTACAAAACTGGCTAATCCAGCACCATTAGGTTTAATGGGCTTTGGTATGACAACGATACTGTTAAATATCCATAATGCGGGATACTTCCCTATTGATTCTATGATCTTAGCTATGGGCATTTTTTACGGCGGTATCGGCCAAGTGATTGTGGGTATTATGTGTTTCATGCGTGGCGATACCTTTGGTACTACTGCATTTACTTCCTACGGTTTGTTTTGGTTAACCTTAGTAGGCCTCATTTTAATGCCTAATGCGGGCATTGCCGCGAGTCCAACGTATTTTATGGGCTGGTATTTAACGCTTTGGGGCATATTCACGGCATTTATGTTTGTCGGGTCGTTGCGTTATCCACGAGCGAAGCAATTTGTGTTTGCTTCTTTGACTATTTTATTTTTCCTGTTGGCGGCGCGTGATTTTACCGGTAGTGCTTTGATTGGTACTATTGCAGGTTTTGAAGGCATCATCTGTGGCGCCAGTGCGATCTATTTTGCGATGGCACAGGTGCTCAATAATGAATACGGTCGCACGATTTTACCGGTTGGTGAATTGAAAAAGTAACGATTCAGCAATGGCGTGCGATAAAAAAGGCTGATAAAGATCAGCCTTTTTTATGGGTGTTTTTTAGCAGTACTAAATTTTAGTATTTATATAGGCCACCGCCATATCATCCAAGCTGCGGAATGAAACATAACTCGTCCCTGCTTTATGGGTGATCAAAAAGCCTTGTTGGGTTTCTTTAATTCGGTAAATGTTGTGCCATAAAATTTGGCTGGTTACTGACATAGATTGAGTGTGAAT
>JBOFUF010000130.1:0-6314 GCA_051652445.1 Shewanella sp. | reverse complement strand
AGTTCGTGCATGAGTTAGTACACATTAAGAGATATAAAAAACGCGACTCAGGGTCGCGTTTTTTATTTAGTTCAACCCAAAAGATTAAGCGTAAGAATGTTCACCATGTTGGTGATCTGTCACGTCACGCACGCCAGTTAACTCACCTGGGAACAGGTCTAACAGTTGTTTCTCGATACCATCCTTTAAGGTGATATCGACTTGAGAACAACCGTTACAGCCACCACCAAATTGCAGTACGGCTACGCCTTCAGGGGTGATTTCAACTAGCATGATATTACCACCATGGCCGGCTAACTGAGGGTTGATCTCCGACTGGATCACATACTCGATACGCTCAACTAAAGGGGCATCACCAGACACTTTACGCATTTTTGCGTTTGGGGCTTTGAGCGTGAGTTGTGAACCGAGCTGGTCAGTCACAAAATCGATAGTGGCATCTTCAAGGTAAGGAGCGCTTTTTTCATCGACCATAGCATTGAAACCAGTGAACTCGATTTCAGTATCATCACTCTCAACGGCATCTGGCGGACAATAAGACACACCACACTCGGCTTGTGAGGTACCAGGGCTTATCACAAATACGCGAATATGAGTGCCTTCAGGTTGATCGGCTAACAACTTAACAAAATGGGCTTGAGCTGCATCGGAAATGGTAATCATGAAAACCTGCTCCGTCAGGGGATACCTGAGTATTTTAGTAAGAATTAGCCGTATGATACTCCGACTCATCTTTGCTTTGTAGCCCCTTAGATAGCAAGTTTGTGGATTTTTGCCAAATCGATCACGATTTGACAGAGTCATTTTGGCGAGTTAAACGATAAAACCTTAACGCATCGAAATAAAATAATATTAATTAAACAGTAGCTTATATAAAAACTCAAGTGGTCTGTATGTTTTTCATTCATTATCGAGATCATCCAACAAGCCTGGCGCCTCTGCCCTTGCCAAACACCATACCTGCACATGCACGTATCGCGCTTCGAATAAGCGGGCAATTTCAGCGACTGTAGTGCCTGTCGTGACCACATCATCCACCAATGCAATCCGCTGGAACGCAAAATCATCCGCTAACATAAAGGCATCATGTAAGTTGCGTCGTCGCTGTGCCCCAGAAAGCCCCGCCTGCGGCCGAGTGTTTTGTTGGCGCGTTAAACCTTCGCTCACTAACGGCAGTTGCAAGTGCCGTGATAACTCACGGGCAATTAACCATGCCTGATTAAATCCCCGTTGTTGCAAGCGTTTGGGATGCAATGGAACGGGCACTATCGCCTGAGGAAGCGTAATTAATCCTTGCTGTTCTAATAGCTTAATTCGTGCCACTAAGGCGCGACACAGCACGGGCAAAGCAGCAAGTTGACCTTGATACTTAATTGCACCAACCCACGCACCCAAACCTTGGTGATAACTGCAGGGCGCAACAACTTTATGCGGCTGACGCTTTTGGCATTCACCGCAATAATCGACTTCTATTTGCATCGACTTACCGCAACCTAAGCAAATAGGCCCATGATATAAGCTAGATTGAAGGCAAACGGCGCAAATGCCCGTCTCAAGCACGGATATGGATTGGTGGCACAGCAAGCAACGGTTAGGTAAACTGCCCGCCAACCACGTTGCGCCGAGTTGATAGCCTAAACGCATTATCCGCAATGCAGATTGCGGCCAAATCCTTTTGACAACGTGCGGCATACATTCACCTAATCCATTGTTGAGACACTCAAGTGAGCCAAGTGACATCCACAAACCCAGCAAATTTGCATATTGAAATCATCGGCCAAGGGCCAGATCTGGTGATGCTTCACGGCTGGGGAGTCAATAGCGCTGTGTTTACGCCATTACAGGAGTCACTGTCTCAGTATAGGGTGCACTATGTCGACTTGCCGGGCTTTGGCCATAGCCAAATGGTTGAAGGTGAACTATCAACCTGGGTCGATACCTTAGTCGCCGCATTACCTGAACACGCTATTTGGGCCGGCTGGTCACTCGGTGGGCTAGTGGCGACGCAGGCGGCGTTAAGTTATCCGCAAAAAATCAAAGGCTTGATCACTATTGCCTCATCCCCCTGCTTTATGGCGAGAGAGGATGAAGTATGGCCGGGCATTCCGCCCCAAGTGCTTAATCAATTTAGAGAACAACTCGGCCAACATTTACCCAAAACCATAGAGAGATTTCTAGCGATTCAGGCCATGGGTAGCGCAACAGCCAAGGAAGACATCAAACAACTGCGCGATCTTGTGCTTGCGCGTCCTTTACCCAATGCCAGAGCGTTAACTCAAGGTCTAAATATGCTGGCCAACGTCGACTTAAGGTCGCACCTGACAGAGTTGCAGCAACCTTGGCTAAGGATCTGGGGCCGACTTGATGGGCTAGTGCCCAAACGTGTGCTGTCCAAGATGCCAATAGCGCCTCAAATTAACGATGCGATGCTAGCCAAAGCCTCACATGCCCCGTTCATTTCCCATCAACAAGATTTTTTGCAGGTATTTCTGCCTTGGTTAACGTTACAGACACGTTAACGCTTTATCTTTGAGCGATTAATGGCTAGAATTTAACCATTAATGTACCAAGGAATTTTCCATGTTAGTTGTCAGCCACTACCCCCAAGTCCCGCTAGCGACCAGTAATGTCGCGACGGACTTGGCTCGGGTCGACAACCAACTGAAACCTGTGGTCATCCCACCACAAGCGGCCACTAAAGGTCACGAAGAACGCGCCTTTAATCCACAGAATGAACGCACAGCGGATCAAGCTCAACAACAGGCGAAAACCCTCGAGCGTAATCAGCAGCAAGTTCAAGAAAAACAGCAGCAACAGCAATCCTCACAACAACAAAGCCAACAACAGCAAGAGAAAAAAGTGCCCCTTGTCGTGGCCGAGCGTGTTTTACCTAAAACGCTAAAGATTGCCGCGAGAGGCCAAGCGGCGCTGCAACGTAAGGATATCCGCTTAAAGGTCAGCCAAGGTGCGGAAAATTATGCCAGCAGTAACGCTAAAGTGAATATCAGCAGTACGATACGACAATCACTCCAAGGTGAATCCATTCAATTTTATCAACAACTTGGGCAACGTATTGGTCAGTTTTATCAACAACAGACTCAGCCAGAACACGAGTCAGCCATGTCGACCTGGATTTAACCTATTCCAATCACATTAATCAATTTGCACACCCTATCAATAAGAGTAATCAATAAGAGTGATAAACAAAAATGCCGCTAAAAATAGCGGCATTTACCATTCTATTGAATGCTTATTTAGGCAAACGATACAGCTCTTGCTGGTAGGCCAAACTGCCCCACAATGCCCAGCTTAGCGCTTTCTTTTCTAGCGCTGCCGCAGCGGGTTCATAGGGGGTTAACTGCTCGGTTTTTTGATTATATTCGAAACCATGAGCCGCTTTTTCTGGCTGCAGGATCACGACATCTTTACCTTCTATCAGCGCAAAGTTTTTATCGTATTGCATTAACGCGCGCCCCGGCCAATCATCACTCACTTGGGTTAAATCTCGGCCCAACATAGGATAAGAATCTGAAATACCCATCAATGACAGCAGTGTTGGCGGTAAATCAATTTGACTCACGATACGATGATCGCGTTTTGGTGCAACATTATCCCCAAGAATTAATCCCGGAATACGAAAACGCGATATCGGCACCAGATCGGCGCCGCCGACTCGACTGTCATGATCAGCCACCACGATAAATATCGTGTCTTTCCAATAGTCCGCATTTTTCGCCAATTTGAAAAACTCACCAATCGCATAGTCGGCATATTTCGCCGCATTATTACGGGTTTGCTTAGGTTGTTCATGAAGTTCGATACGATCATCTGGGAATTCAAATGGATCATGGTTGCTCGAACTAAACACTAAACTAAAGAAAGGCTTACCTTCGCTGTGCAGACGCTCAAACTCACTATTGGCCTTGCGCATTAAGTCTTCGTCAGACGCGCCCCACGAGCCCACAAAGGCCGGAGATTTATAATCTTTCTGATCGATAATGTCACTAAAGCCGTTGCCCAAGAAGAAGCTGCGCATATTGTCGAAATGGCTCTCACCACCATAGATAAACTGCGTGGTATAACCATGATTTTTAAGTAATTCAGCAATACTAAAGAAGCCAACTTGGCTCTTGCCTAGCTTCACCACAGCGCGGGCTGGCGTTGGCGTAAAACCTGTGGTCACCGCTTCTATTCCGCGCGCAGAACGCGTGCCCGTCGCGTACAAATTATCGAAATACCAACCCTCTTTAGACAAGGCGTCGATATTCGGCGTGAGAGGTAACCCACCTAAACTACCGACAAAACGTGCGCCTAAGCTCTCTTGCAGTAGGATCACTAAGTTCTTTGGCTTGCCGGTGAAACTCGCTTGATTAAAGCTCAACGATGGGATATCCGCTGAAGTAAAGGCACTGTCAGGACGACCACTTTCCTGCCGAATCGTCGCGATAATCTCAGCGTTATCAAGATTGCCATACACTTTGGCGGCATCTTCTTCACTGCCCATTTGCTTAATGGCAAAGACCAAAGAATAAGCAGAATTAATGACTAAAGAATTCACTAATGGATCGTCGGCAAAAGCCACTAGAGCAGGATTGAGCGGTCGATGGCCCAAGGTAGAACGTGACCCCATAACGGTCATGGCGATAACGAGTAGCGCCAACACCGGGCGCCAGTACCAGCGCGGGAAACGTAGATTTTTAGTGAGCTTACCGCTTAACACCCAGCCGCCCCAAAGCGTACCGATCGTTAATAGCACGGAGAAAATAAGCTCAAGCTTACGACCCGCCCACAGCATAGAAAGTACTTCTTTCGGGTAGATCAGATATTCCACATACAAACGATTCGGACGAAAACCGTATTCTTCAATAAAAGCGGGGGTCGATGCTTCTAAAAACAGCATGATCCACAGACCGGCAGTTAACCACACCCGTAAAATCGACTGCCATAGACGGCCAATAAAATGATCACCTGAAAATAATGCCGTCCCTAAGGCGGCAATACCCCATAACCAACACAGAGTAGCGATATCAACACGTAAACCTTGGATTAATAGATGCGACCACCCCTCCACTGCCGCCACGCGATCGGCTTGCCACAGACCTAAAGCGATACGGCTCGCGGTAACAATGAAAAGCACTAATAGCGAGAAAATAAAGATGGCGCGAAAAGGCCCATGGTCATTATTTTGCCCGCGAGGCGATAAACCAGATTGCATGTATGACTCCTAAACGAATAAACAGCCACTCAGCTTTAGCTTTGGAGTGTCAATTTGATAAAATCAGTGAATAAGCGGTTTTATGACAACCGATTTTGCTTAACGTTGCATTCAATGCCGACTTTACATTCCCTAAGGCGACATTTATGCAACAACTTTATGATTAATAAGTTAAAAATTGACTCGGACATGACGTATGTCCGAGTATTTGCATTGCAGCGTCTACTTTTTAAACTTAGCGAAGGCGTCGGCAAAGGCATTGCCCATGGCCGCGTTTGCTGGTGCTTTAGGTGCTTGCTTTTGCGCAGGGCGGGTAGCCGGTTTCGCTGACGGTGGTGTTTTACCATGAGGAGTTCTGGCAGAATTGTGCGCTCTTTGTTGCGGCTTGCTCTGGTCGATAGCTTCATCTAAACGCATGCTCAAACCGATGCGGCGGCGCTCAACGTCGACTTCCATCACTTTGACTTTCACCACATCTCCCGCTTTCACCACAGTGTGCGGATCGCTGATGAACTTGTCGGTCAGAGAAGAGATATGTACGAGTCCATCTTGATGGACGCCAATATCGACGAAGGCACCAAAATTAGTCACGTTGGTCACTATGCCTTCAAGCACCATCTCTGGTTTCAAGTGCTTAAGCTCTTCCACGCCATCTTTAAACTTGGCGGTTTTGAACTCACCACGGGGATCGCGTCCGGGCTTATCCAGTTCGGCTAAAATATCCGTCACCGTCGGCAAACCAAATTCCGCGGTAATAAACTCTTCAGCCTTGATGCTGCGCAGTAAATCTGAGTTACCCATCAGGCTCGACAACTCGACTTGCTTAGTCTTAGCGATCGTTTCCACCAGCGAATAAGCCTCTGGATGCACAGATGAGGCATCAAGTGGATTGTCCCCTTCTCGGATACGCAAAAATCCCGCCGCTTGCTCGTAGGCTTTAGGCCCTAAACGTGGCACTTTCAGTAGTTCTTTACGATTCTTAAACTGACCATGGGCATCGCGGTAATCGACCACATTTTTGGCTAACGTCTTGTTTAATCCTGCAACTTGCGACAATAACGGCGCTGATGCCATATTGAGATCCACACCGACACCGTTT